>DATIEF010000148.1:0-2130 GCA_035455865.1 Gemmatimonadales bacterium
GGCGTGCCGGTGCGCACCGAGCTCGTCCGGCCCCGGGTGGATGCGGGTGCCCGGGAGCGGGTGGGCGCGCGGCTCGCGGCGGCGGGGATCTCGCCCAGCGACCGCCTCGTGATCGTGCATCCCGGCTCCGGCGGGAACGCCAGGGAGTGGCCGCCGGAGTGCTTCGGGGCGCTGGCCGCCCGGCTCGGCGCCGATCCGGGGACCCGCGTGGTGGTGACCGGGATCGAGCGCGAGCGCGCGCTGTGCGGCGCGGTGCTCGCGGCCGGGGGGGAGCGTGTGGCCGCGGTCTCGATGGCGGGCGCGCTCTCCCTTGCGGAGATGATCGCGCTGGTCGACCGGAGCGCGCTGGTCGTCGCCAATTCGACCGGCGTCCTTCACGTGGCCGCGGCGCTCGGCGTGCCCGTACTCGGCCTCTACCCCTCGGCGCCACCGGCGCTGAGCGCGGCCCGTTGGGGGCCGTACACGAAACGCGCGACGGTGCTGACGCCGCCGATCGACACGCCGGGGGAGATGACCCTCATTACTCCCGACGCGGCCGAAGCCGCGGCCCGGGCGCTGTTCACGTTGCCGCCGCGGAACTGAAGGATCACGGCGATGCACCTTGGCGTGGAGGCGGTGGCGATGCCGACCGACCGGCGCGGCATCGGGCGATACGCGCGCCAGGTGCTGGCTCACTGCGCCCGCCTGCATCCGGACCTGCGGGTGACGTTGTATGCTGAGCAGGGTGGGGACCTCCGGGAGCTGGAGGCCGAGCTCCCCGACCTCGGCCTGGGCGGCGCCCGCGGCGCGGTGGCTCCGGTCTCCCGCCTGCGCATCGACCCGCCGGAGATCGTCTGGTATCCCTGGAACAAGACGAAGCACTTCACGTCGGCGCGGCGGATGGTGCTGACCATCCACGACCTGGTGCCCTTCCACTTCCGCCGCCGCGGTTGGCACCGGGCGTTCTTCCAGCGAAAGATCGAGCGGCGCTTCCGGGAAAGCGCCGCCCGCGCCGACCTGATCCTCACCGACTCGGCGTATTCGCGGCAGGACATCATCGCGCAACTCGGTGTGCGGCCGGAGATCGTGGAAGTCATCCCGCTCGCGGCCGACGACTTCCAGCCGGCGGGCGGCCCGCCCGACCGCGCGTTCCTGGCCCGGCGCTTCGGGATCACGGGGCCGTACCTGCTCTACGTCGGGGCCGATGAGGAGCGGAAGAACCTGACGCGCCTGCGGACGGCGTTCGGGTCGCTCCGTGTCACGACCGGCGGCGCGGTGCAGCTCGTGGTCTGTGGCGCCCGGGTGCCGCGGCGCGCGTCGGATCCCGGGACGCTCTGGGTGGGGCGGGTGAGCGAGGACGAACTGCGGGCGCTGTACCACGGAGCGGCGGCGTTCGTGCAGCCGTCGCTGCTGGAGGGCTTCGGCCTCCCGGTCCTCGAGGCGATGGGGAGCGGCGTGCCGGTCGTGTGCTCGAACGCGACGTCACTCCCGGAAGTGGCCGGGGATGCCGCACTCTACTTCGACCCGCTCGACGTGGATGACATCGCCGCCCAGCTCCGCCGGTGCCTGACCGACGATGCGCTCCGGCAGGAGCTGGTGCGCCGGGGGCTGGCGCAGGCGGCGCGGTTCCGGTGGGAGGACACCGCGCGTCGGACCTGGGCGGCGTTCGAGCAGATGCTGCGGTGAGCCCGAGGGCGGGGCTGCCTTACGCCCGCCCTTCGTACTTGAACGACACCTTGAGCTTGGCGCGGTAGCTCTCGACCTTCCCGTTCTTGATGGCCATGTCGAGCTGCGTCACTTCCGCCACCCGCAGGTCCCTGAGCGACTTCGACGCCCGCGCGACCGCGGCCGCGGCCGCCTTTTCCCACGACACACTGCTGGTGCCGACCAGTTCGATGACCTTGTAGACGCTTTCCGCCATACGGAGCTCCTGGTGGAGGATGGCGGCCGCCGTGCGCCGGTCAGTACATCCGGCCGCCCAGGGGAACTTCCCGCTCAGGGGCCAAAAGCACAACCGCACCGTCCTGGTCGGGGAGCCCGAGGACCAGCACCTCGGATTCGACACCGGCGATGTTGCGGGTGCCGAGGTTCATCGCGGCGACCACCTGGCGACCGACGAGCTGCTCGGGGGTGTAGTGCACCGTCAGTTGT
>DATIEF010000149.1:0-11196 GCA_035455865.1 Gemmatimonadales bacterium
CGGCCTTGATGATCTTCTCGATCCCGGTGCCGGTGCCCTGCGCCTGCGTCGGATCCGTCATGTGCCCCTCGGCGCCGCAGCGGGCGGCAGGAATCCCATCCGATCCTTCACCTCGCGGAGCGTCGCGGCCGCGCGCTCCCGCGCCACCTCCGCACCCGCGGCCAGCACGCGATCGACGGCGCCGGGATCGGCCGCGAGCGCGGCGGCCCGCTCCCGCATCGGCGCCAGCGTCCGGCCGATGTTGTCCGCCAGCACCCGCTTGCAGTCGACGCAGCCCCACTTGGCGCCACGGCAGTTGACCGCCACCTCCGCCACCGTCTCGGGCGGGGAGAAATGCTTGTGCAGCGTGTACACGTTGCAGATATCCGGGTTGCCCGGGTCGTGCCTCGTGACGCGCGCCGGGTCCGTCACCGCCTGGCGGACCTTCTGCCAGATCTCCTCCGGCGGGTCGAGGAGCCCCACGGTGTTGCCGAGGCTCTTCGACATCTTGGCCTGGCCGTCGAGCCCGAGGATCCGGCGGGCACCGCCCAGGATCGGCTGCGGCTCCGGGAAGAAGTCGGCGCCGCCGCCGAAGGCGGCGTTCCACTTCCGGCAGATCTCGCGCGCCAGCTCGAGGTGCTGCACCTGGTCATCGCCCACCGGCACCAGGTCGGCACGGTAGAGCAGCACGTCGGCCGCCATCAGCACCGGGTACACGAGGAGGCCGGCCGGCACGCTCTCGAACCGCTGCGCCTTGTCCTTGAACTGCGTCATCCGCTCGAGCTCGCCCAGGGGCGTGAGCGTCGTGAGCAGCCACTGGAGCTCGCTGTGCTCCGGCACGTGCGACTGCACGAAGAGCACCGCCCTGGCCGGGTCCACCCCGGCCGCCAGGATGCCGAGGGCCATTTCCCGGGTGCGCGCGGTCAGGGTTGCCGCTTCATACGTGCCGGTGATAGCGTGCAGGTCCACGACCGCGAACATGCAATCGTAGCGCTGCTGCAGCTCGACCCAGTTCTTGATGGCGCCGAGCCAGTTGCCGATGTGGAGCTCGCCCGAAGGCTGGATCCCTGAAAAGACGCGGGGCATCGGCGCAACATACCGTGCCCGGGCCGGAGTCGCAAGATGTTATCCTATCAGCACTTAGTGGACACCGCCCGGGCCGCTGCGGATGCTGCCGCCCGCGTCCTCCGCAGCACCCTCCCCCCCGATCCCTCGGAGTGGGAGGCCAAGTCCCCCCGCGATTTCGTCACGGCGGTGGACCGCGCCGCCGAGGAGATGATCCGGGACGCCCTGCTCCGGGCCGAACCCGGGAGCCGCATCCTGGGCGAGGAGTTCTCTCCCGACGAACGCGGCGCGGGGCTCCTCTGGATCGTCGATCCCCTCGACGGCACCACCAACTACCTCCACGGGGTCCCCGCATGGGCGGTGTCGATCGGCGTGGCCGTCGACGGGGAGCTCGTCGGCGGCGTGGTGCACGACGTGCCGCATGGCGTCGTCTCCCACGCGAGCCTCGGCGCGGGCGCGTGGCAGGGCAGCCGCCGGCTCACGGTCTCCGGCATCCGCGATCCCGGCCAGGCGCTCATCGGCACCGGATTCCCCTTCAAGGACCTGGCGGACGCCGACCGGTACCTGGCCCAGTTCCGCCGGGTGATGGCCGCCACCAGCGGCATCCGCCGTCCCGGCGCCGCATCGCTCGACCTGGTGAGCGTCGCCAGCGGCACGTTCGACGGATTCTGGGAGCTCTCGCTCGCGCCGTGGGACGTCGCCGCGGGCTCGGTCATCATCCGCGAGGCGGGAGGCAGGGTGACGGGATTCGACGGGACCGACCGCGGTATCGGCCACGGGCCGGTGGTGGCGGGTAACCCCTGGATCCACGAATGGCTCGTCACCACCCTCCGCGATTGATCGGCCTGGCCCTCAGCGCCGCGCTGGCGCTTGGTGCCACCCTCCCCCTCCGGGCCCAGGGCGCCACGATCGTTGCCGGGCTCGAGTCGTTCCGCGATTCGGTCGCCACCGTGTCCGACACCGCGGGGCTCCGCCGCATCGGACGGTCGCTCGGCCGGACCTCCGCCACTTCACCGATCGACGCACTTCGCGGCGCGATCATCGCGCTGCGACTCGGGTCGACGGGCGATCTCAGCCGTGCCCTGGCGACCTGCCGGGCCGTCGCGCGGGCTCGACCCGACTGGGCTTATCCCTGGTACTGCGTGGGGCTCGCGGCAGGGGCCCGCGGGAAGGTCACCGCCGCCGAGCCGCTCAACCTCGGCCTGACCCCCGGCCGGGGAGACATCGAACGGAGCGCCGACGCCTTCCTGGCCGCGATCCGGGCAGCGCCGGAGTTCGTGCCTGCGGCCGAGGCACTCGCGGACCTGGTGCTCGAGCCGAGCGAGGCCGACCGGCGGGCCGAGGCACTCACCGCCATCCGGGCGTCCACGCCGGCGAGTCCGACGACCCCGCCCGCCCTGCTGCTCCTTCGCGGCCGCCTGGAACGCCTCGTGGGCGACCCCGACTCCGCCCTCGCCGCGTTTCGTGCCTACGACGCCGGCGGCGGCGACCACGCCCTCGCGCTCCTGGAGGAAGCGCGCACCGGCCTTGCCCGACCCGCGCCCCAGCCCGACGCCGACTCCGTCTATTACGCCGGGGCCACCATCGACGACAGCGTGTCGGTCGCGGGGTACCGCCACGACATTCGCTTCCTGGCACCGGACTCCGCCCTGCGCGGATTCGACGCCGCCCGCGGTGAGGGCCGCGCATCGTGGCTCCGCCGGTTCTGGGAGGCCCGCGACCTGGTGGATCTGCAGCCGGCCGGTACGCGCCTCGCAGCGCACTACCGGCGCCTGGTCTATGCCGAGCAGCGTTACACCCGCCTCAACGGCCGCCGCCTCGGCTGGTGCGACCCGGGCCGCGGCTATGACTCCGGCCTGCCGGACCTCGATGATCGCGGGGTGGTCTATGTGCGCTACGGCCCGCCGACGATGCGGGTGACGACGCCGGTCTGGGGGATGATGCCGGCGGAGTCGTGGCGCTATGATCTCCCCGGCGCCGACACCGTGGTCGTGCATTTCCTCGACCTCCACAACGTGCACGACTACCGGCTCGCGCCCACGGTGCTGTCCCTGGCGACCATTCCGGGGTGCCGGCACACCGACGCCGCGCCGCTGGCGGTGATGGAGTCCCGCGCCGGGCTGTTGCCGGACTACGACCGCTGGCTCTCGGGCACCGACCTTGAGCGGGCCCGGCTCGGGCGCCGGGACCTCCAGCGGGGCGAGGCCACGATCCCACGCGTCACCACGACGGACGTCGATCCCCTGCGCTTTGCCCGCGAGCTGGACGGCGCCGGCCGGGTCAGCGTGCTCGGCGCCGCCGATTCGGGCGTGCTCGCCCACGTCGCGTTCGCTGCCTTCGTCCCCGAGAGCCTCTCCGCGCGGGTGGGTGGCCGGCCCGAGGTGCGCCTGGTGGCGATGCAGCGGGGAGGCCACCTGGATGGCTGGCGGGGAACGCCGGCCGGCACCCGCCTGGTGCCGGGAGATTCAGGATGGTGGCTGATCGGCCACGTCGCGCTCCCGGTGCGCCTCGGCGTGACGCACCTCCGCCTCGCGGTCCTCGCCGGGGACAGCATCGGTGCCGTCATCGGCTGGGACAGCGTGGCGGTGGCGGACGCGCGGGCCGGGCCCGGGCTGGGCCCCCTCATCGTGGGGGCCAGGTCAAGCGGGATCCCCTGGATGTCCGATGCCGGCGACACGGCGTTCTTCTCGCCGTTCCGGACCGTCCGCCGCGACGATCCGCTCGAGGTCTACGCCGAGCTGACCGGCGCGCGCCCGAGCGCCCCCTACGAGGCGACGCTCGTGATGCTCCCGACGGGCCGGGGCCTGGCACGGCGACTCCTCGGCGGCGCGCCGCCTCGGGTCTCGGTGCAGTGGCGCGCGGTCGCCGATGGCGTGACGGTCCCGATCCGGCGCACCGTGGGGGTGGGCGCGCTGGTGCCGGGAGCCTATGTGATCCGGTTGGACGTGCGGATGGGCGGGCGGGAGTATCGGTCGGAGGACCGCATCACCATCGAGTGACGGTCAGGTGAGGATCCGGGGGCCCTCGTCGGTGATGGCCACGGTGTGCTCGAAATGGGCCGACAGGCTGCCGTCCTCGGTCACGACGGTCCACTTGTCGTCGAGCGTGCGGGTGGCAAAGTCGCCCATCGTGATCATCGGCTCGATGGCGATCGTCATCCCGGCGGCCAGGCGCGGTCCCCGCTTGGGGCGCCCGTGGTTCGGCACCTGGGGCTCCTCGTGGAAGGCCCGGCCGATGCCGTGCCCCACCAGTTCCCGCACCACGCCGTAGCCGTTCGACTCGGCCACCGTCTGCACCGCGTGGCCGATGTCGCCGACGTGGTTCCCCGCCACCGCCTGGGCGATCCCCGCCCGCAGGCACTCCTGGGTCACCTGGAGGAGCTTCACCGCATCCGGGGAGACCTCGCCCACCGGCACGGTGGTGGCGGCATCGGCGTGGAGCCCCTCGAGCTTCACCCCCACGTCCACGCTCAGGATGTTCCCCTCGGCCAGCACCCGCTTCTTCGACGGGATGCCGTGGACGATCTCCTCGTTGATCGAGGTGCAGAGAGTGCGCGGGAACCCGTACAGGCCCTTGAATGAGGGCGTGGCGCCCGGATGGCTCCGGATGAACGCCTCGGCGATGTCGTCGAGCTCGGCCGTGGAGATGCCCGGACGGGCGCTCCGGGCCACCAGCTCGAGGGTGTCGTGGACGATGCGCCCGGCCCGGGCCATCGCCTCGAGTTCGCGGGGGGACTTGAGGGTGATCACGGTCTCAGCGCCCGAGGAGGGTCCGCACCCGGCCGGCCACTTCGTCGACCGTGCCGACCGCGGCGATGATGTCGACCGGGCCGCGGGCCCGGTACCAGGCGAGGACCGGGGCCGTCTGCTCCCGATAGGCCCGGAGGCGCGTCGCGACCGCGGCCGGGTCGTCGTCGGCCCGGTGCTCGAGCCCACGCCGGCGCTCCAGGCGCGCGAGGATCTCGTCGTCCGACACGTCGAAGAAGAGCACCCGGTCCATCGTCCGGCCCCGCGCCGCGAGGATGGCCGCGACGCCCTCCGCCTGGGGGATGGTCCGCACGACGCCGTCGAAGATCACCCCGCGGGCCGCCTCTGGGCGCGCCAGCTGCTCCGCGACGACGCCGAGGATGATCTCGTCGCTCACCAGGTGGCCCGCCTCCATCACCGCCCGGGCCTCGAGCCCGAGGGGCGTGCCGCGCTTCACCGCATCGCGCAGCAGGTCGCCGGTGGCGAACTTAGGCACGCCGAGCCGCTCGGCGAGGAGCGCGCCCTGGGTGCCCTTGCCGGCGCCGGGAGGTCCGAGGAGGAGGAGGTCCATGGATTCTCGCTGTCCGTGATCCGTCGTCCGACGCTCCAAGGGCAGCGACCTCCCGATGTCAGCACCGGAAGGTCGTGTGCGCGCGGCGCGGCGGATAGCTGATAGCGGATAGCTATCGGGTCACATATACCGCTGCTGGCGGCCGCGGAACCGCACGCGGCCCTTCATCATCAGGCTGTCGTACTTGCGGAGCTGGCGGTGCTGCTCGATCTGGCGGACCGTGTCGAGCAGGGTGCCGACCACGATCAGCACCGACGTCCCGCCGAACTGCGCCTGGATGCCGAGCTTGGTGCTGAGGAAGTACGGCACCAGCCCGGCGATCGCCAGGAACACCGCGCCCCAGAGCGTCACCCGCGCCAGGATGGTGTCGATGTAGTCGGCGGTGCTGGCCCCCGGCTTGACCCCGGGGACGAAGGCGCCCTGCTTCTTGAGGTTCTCGGCGATGTCCACCGTCGGGAAGACGATCGACGTGTAGAAGTAGGCGAACACCAGCACCATGCCGGTGAAGAGCACCGTATAGGGCCAGTCGCCCGGGGTGAAGGTGCTGGCGATGTCCTGCAGCCACTGGGCGCGGGTGAAGCTCGCCAGCGTGCCCGGGACGATGATGATCGTCTGCGCGAAGATGATCGGCATCACGCTCGCGGTGAGGAGCATGACGGGGATGAACGACTTCTTCCCCTCCTGGATCCGCCCCCGCCCCATCACCTTGCGCGGGATGTTGATCGGGATGCGCCGCGCCGCGATGGTCATCGCCGTGGTCGCGGCCATGGCCAGCGCCAGCGCCACGATCCACGCCACGACCGCCGGGAAGCTCACCACCCCGCTCTTCAGGTAGTTGACGAGGTTGATGGTCCCGGGCCAGAGCCGCTCGAGGATCGAGAAGGTGATGAGGAGGCTCATCCCGTTCCCGATGCCGCGCTCGGTGATCTGCTCACCCAGCCACATCACGAAGATCGAGCCGGTCGTGAGCACCAGCACGGTGGTGAAGAGGAACCCGAAGCCGGGCTGCGCCACGGCGCCGGGGATCTGCTGCTCGACGAAGAGCCCGAAGGTGTACGCCTGGGCCAGCGAGATCAGCACCGTGATGTAGCGGGTCCACTGGGTGATCTTCTTCCGGCCCTCTTCGTCCTGCTGCATCTTCGCCACGCTCGGGACCATGCCGCCGGCCAGCTGCAGGATGATGCTGGCGGAGATGTACGGCATGATGCCCAGGGCGAACACCGTGGCGCGCGACAGGCCGCCGCCCAGGGTGTCGTAGAGGCCGAAGAAGCCCTTGGCGGCGGAGTTGTTGATGAAGTCGCTGAGCGCCTGGACGTTGACGCCCGGCGCGGCGATGTGGGCGCCGACGCGGTAGATCACGAGGGCGAGGATGGTGAACCCGAGCTTGCGCTTGAGCTCATCGTCCATGGCGAACGCCGGCACGCCGCGGGGAGCGGTCACGACCTACTCCTCGACGCGGCCGCCGGCGGCCTCGATCTTGGCCCGGGCGGCGGCCGAGACGCGGACGCCCCGGACGGTGAGTGCGCGCGCGATCTCGCCGGTGGCGAGCAGCTTGACCGGGGCGTCGGCCTTGGCGATCAGGCCGGCCGAGCGGAGCGTCTCCGGGTTCACCTCGGCCGCGGTGACCTTGCCCAGGTCCCGCAGGTTGACCGGCTGCGCCGCCACCCGGAACGGGTTGGTGAAGCCCCGCTTGGGCAGCCGCCGGTACATCGGCATCTGGCCGCCCTCGAAGCCCGGGTTGGTGGAGCCGCCGGTGCGGGCCTTGTGGCCCTTGTGCCCCTTGCCCGACGTCTTGCCGAGGCCGGAGCCGATGCCGCGCCCCACGCGCTTGCGGGACTGGGTGGACCCGTCGGCGGGACGCAGGGTGCTGAGCGTCACCTTGGCCGGGGCCTTGGTCTTGGCGGCCATCAATCCTCCTTCGCCGGCACGATGTCGACCAGGTGCCGGACCTTGAACAGCATGCCCCGGATCGACGGCGTGTCCTGGACCGTCACCACCTGCTGGTGCCGGTGCAGGCCGAGCGCGGCCAGGGTGCGACGATAGGTGTCGGCGTGGCCGATGGTCGAACGGACCTGCTTGATGCGCAGGCCGCCCTTGACCGGCTTGGCCGGGAGCTCGATCTGGTGGAACGCGGGGCCCTGACGGCCGACCGCCGGATTACGGCCCATCTCATGCCTCCTGGCGGCCGCGGAACGGGATCCGGTCGGCCTCGATGCCGCGCTCGCGCGCGACCTGGCGCGCGGTGACGAGCCGGCCGAGCCCGTCCATCGTGGCCCGGACGACGTTGTGCGGGTTGTTCGAGCCGAGGCTCTTGGTGAGGATGTCGGTGATCCCGGCGCACCCGAGCACCGCGCGCACCGGGCCGCCGGCGATGACGCCGGTACCGCTCGCCGCGGGCTTGAGCAGCACCCGGCCCGCGCCGTGCGCGCCAAGGATCTCGTGCGGGATCGTCGCGCCGATCCGGGGCACCTCGATCATGCTGCGGCGGGCGGCGTCGACCGCCTTCCGCACCGCCTCGGAGACCTCGTTGGCCTTGCCGGTCGCGACGCCGACCTTCCCCTTGCCGTCGCCCACGGCCACCAGGGCGTTGAAGGAGAACCGCCGGCCGCCCTTGACCACCTTGGCCACCCGGTTGATGGCCACGACATTCTCGACGAACTCGCTGTCGCGGTCGTCACGGTTGCGGTCGCCGCCGCGGCCGCCGCGGCCGCGCTCGTTGCCGCGCCCGCCCCGTTCGCCGCCGCGCCCCCGGCCGCCCGGTCCGCGCCGGGGGGCCTGGCCCTCGCTGGGCGCGGGGGCGGCGCCGGTCGTTTCTGCCTGATCGGTCATCTTACAGCTCCAGTCCGCCCTCGCGGGCGCCGTCGGCCACGGCCTGCACCCGGCCGTGATAGCGATAGCCGGCGCGATCGAAGACCGCGCGCGTGATCCCCTGTTCCTTGGCCAGCTCGGCCAGGCGCTTCCCGACCGCCTTGCCCTTGGCCACCTTGCCCTTGGCCGTCGGCGCCACGCCGTCGGAGTTGTCGGTCACGCCGAGGAGCACCTTGCCGGTCTCGTCGTTGACCAGCTGGGCCGAGATGTGCTTCAGCGAGCGGAACACGACCAGGCGCGGCCGCTCGGTGGTCCCTTCGAGCTTCTTCCGGACGCGCAGGTGCCGGCGGTAGCGCCGCTCCTCGCGCGTCTTCGGTTGATGGATCGCACGCATCACTTCGCTCCCGTCTTGCCGGCCTTGCGGCGGACCTGTTCACCCTGGTAGCGGATGCCCTTGCCCTTGTAGGGCTCGGGCGGCCGGACCGCGCGGATCTCGGCGGCCACCTGCCCCACCAGCTCCTTATCCGGGCCTTCCACCTTGAGCACCGTGTTGTTGTCGACCGTGAGCTTGATCCCCTTCGGCGCGTGGAACGGCACCTGGTGGGAGAACCCGACGACGAGGTTGACGCCGTAGGGCTTGGGCTCGGCCTTGTAGCCGACGCCCTGCAGCTCGAGGGTCTTGGCGAACCCGGTGTGCACCCCGTCCACCATGTTCTGGAGGAGGGCGCGGGTCAGGCCGTGGAGCGCCTTGTGGCGCTTCTCGTCGCTCGGGCGGGACACCGTGAGGTGATCGCCGGCGACCGCCACGGACATGTCCGCGTGCACCGTGCGGGCGAGCTCGCCCTTGGGCCCCTTGACCGCCACCCGGGCGCCGGTGACCGTGACGGTCACGCCCTTGGGCAGGACGACGGGCTTCTTGCCGATACGCGACATCGTCCGCCCCCTTACCAGACCACGGCGAGGAGCTCGCCGCCGAGCTTGGCCGTGCGCGCTTCGCGGTCGGTCATCAGGCCCTTGGGCGTCGAGACGATGGCCATGCCGAGGCCGTTCTTGACGCGCGGGATCTCGCGGCACTTCACATAGCGCCGGAGCCCGGGCTTGCTGACGCGCTGCAGCTCGCGGATCACGGGCAGCTCGTTGTGGTACTTGAGGTACAACCGCAGCACGCCCTGCGCCTCGGCCTCGAGGAGCTTGAAGTCCGCGATGTAGTGATTGTCGCGCAGGATGCGCGCCAGCTCGCCCTTGAGCCGGGACGCGGGCATGTCCACGCGCCGGTGGCCCGCCATGCAGGCGTTCCGGATGCGGGTCAGCATGTCCGCGACGGGATCGGTCATCGTCATCTGTCGTGTCTCCTCACCAACTCGCCTTGCGCACACCCGGGATCTCGCCCTTCAGGGCGAGGTCGCGGAAGCAGATCCGGCAGAGGCCGAACTTGCGCAGGACCGCTCGGGACCGGCCGCACCGCTGGCAGCGGCGCACGGTCCGGACCTTGAACTTCGGGGTGCGCTTGGCGCGCTCGATCCAACAGGTCTTTGCCATGGTATCCTCAGCCCACTCGCACGGGGGTTTCACCGCGGAACGGCCAGCCGAACCCCCGGAGGAGGGCCATCGCCAGGTCATCCCGGTCCGTCGACGTCACCACGGTGATGTCCATCCCGTGGACCTTCTCCACCTTGTCGAAGTCGATCTCGGGGAAGATCATCTGCTCCTTGATGCCGATGGAGTAGTTGCCCCGGCCGTCGAAGCTCTTGTTCGAGAGCCCGCGGAAGTCACGGATCCGGGGCACCGCCACGCTGATGAAGCGGTCCAGGAACTCGTACATCCGGGCGCCGCGCAGCGTCACGGCGGCGCCGATCGGCACCCCGGCGCGGAGGCCGAAGTTGGCGATCGCCTTCTTGGCCCGGGTCACCACCGGCTTCTGGCCGGTGACGATCATCAGCTCCTCGACCACCGCGTCGAGCAGCTTCGGCGTCTTCTGCGCCTCGCCCATCCCGACGTTGAGCACGATCTTGACCAGCCGCGGGATCTGCAGCGGGTTGGCCAGGCCGAACTCCTTGGCGAGCGCCGGGCGCACCACGGCCTCGTAGTGGGCCTGGAGCCGGGGCTTCCCCGCCCGGGCCTGCGGCGCCGCGTCGAGCTGCAGCGCCGCCGCCTTCTCCTTGTCGCGCCCGCCGCGCGCGCGCGGCTCCTTCTCCTTCGTCGTCGCCATTTACCGGGTCCTCGGGATCGGCTGCCCCGACTTGGCGGCCACGCGTTCCACGGTGCCGTCGGCGGCCTTCCGCCGCCGCACCCGCGTCGGCGTCCCGGCCTTGGGGTCCAGCAGCATCGCCTTCGAGTGATGGATCGGGGCCGGCTTGGTGATGATGCCGCCCTCCGACGTCTGCGTGGCCCGGAGGTGCCGCTTGACCAGGTTCACGCCCTCGATGATCAGCCGGCCGGTCTTGGGGTACACCTGCAGCACCCGGCCCTGCTTGCCCTTGTCGTCGCCGCTGATGACCTGCACCAGGTCGCCCTTGGTGAGGTGCAGCTTGACGGCCTGCGGCACCGGCTGCCGGCGGTCGCGGCGGGACTTGCGATAGACGAGCGGCTTCATGTCAGAGCACCTCCGGCGCCAGCGAGACGATCTTCATGTAGCGCCGGTCGCGCAGCTCGCGCGCCACGGGGCCGAAGATGCGGGTCGCCCGGGGCTCGCCCTGGTCGTTGATGAGGACGGCGGCGTTCTCGTCGAACCGGATGTAGGACCCGTCCTTGCGACGGGTCTCCTTCACGGTGCGCACGATGACGGCCTTCGCCACGTCGCCCTTCTTCACCTGCCCGGTCGGGATGGCGTCCTTGATCGTCACCACGACCCGGTCGCCCAGCCCGGCGTACCGCCGCCGGCTGCCACCCAGCACGCGGATCACGAGCGCCTTGCGCGCGCCCGAATTGTCCGCGATCCGGAGAATCGATTCCTGTTGGACCATGTCTCCCTCGATCTACCTGCAAGGGGGATGCACCGCGGTGCACCCCTACGGTTATTTCGCCCGC
>DATIEF010000150.1:0-2247 GCA_035455865.1 Gemmatimonadales bacterium
CACCGGGCGGTGGAGCCCCCTCCACGTACTCGGCGGACGCCGGATGCTGATCGATGTGTAGGCGCACCCTCCTCTGCGCAATGGCGCTGGCGTCGGGCGCCCCGTCGGCGGCCCGGGCCCAGGGCGTCGCGGAGCTCTCGACGATCCACGCACGGCTGCAGCGCGAGGCGGACTCGCTGCAGGCGGTGCGCCGCGCCGGGCCGCCGATGGATACGGTGCGCCTGGCCGGTGGCTGGACACTGCTCGTGAACACCGCGGCCCGTCCGTTCGCGGAACGCGAGATCCCCGCGGCCCTGTCCGACGTCCGCCGAACCTTCGGCGGCCTGGTGACGCCCGCGTACGGTCCGCTCAAAGTGTCGTTCGACTCGCTCAAGCGCCCGCCGCTCCAGGTGTCGTTCACCGCGGCCGGGCAGGGCGCATTCTCCGGCTCGGGGCGGCTCGAGGCCGGCGCGGTCGGGAGGCTCGTGCGTGATGCGGCCCGGCGTGCCGCCTGGGCCAGGGCCGACTCGGCGTTACGGGCGTGGGCGGGCGGCCAGGCGCTCGAGACACGGTATGCCGTGATCGCACCGGCGGCGCGGCTCCGACTGGCGCGGGATACCGGTGTCTCCGTGCTGGGGTGTCGCAGCGGCGAGGTCGCGGCCTGCGAACGCGCCCTCTCGACGTCGGCCGGCACGAGCGAGGTGGTCCGCACCTCCCTCTTCCTCTACGTCCTCGAACGCGCCGGTGGGGTCGCGCGGCTCGGCGACCTTTACGCCGATCCGTCGCGGCCGGTGCTCGATCGCCTGGCGGCGCTTTCGGGTGAGCCGCGCGACGTCATGGTCTCGGAGTGGCGGGAACAGCTCATCGGACTTGGCGCGCTCACGACCCATGCTGCGCTGGTCGCGATGCTCAGTGCGCTGGTGTTCACCGGTCTTGGGGTCTGGGGGTTGAGATGGCGACGCGTCTGACGCGGTGGCCGGCGATCTTCGGCGGATGCCTTCTCTTCGGTTCGGCCGCGCTCTACCTCAGCGCAGCGGGGCCGCACACCGACCGCGCCACGATGCTTACGTCGAACCGGCGGTGGGTGGTGTGGGACAGCCTCCGTATCGTCGAGCGCGCGCTCGACCGGGCGCGGATCCGGGCCGACGCCTACCGAGCGATCGAGCCGGCGCCGGGCCAGGTCGCGGGCGCGCGCGAGGATGCCCCCGACGGCCGGGTGCGTCCCGCGCCGCCTGAGTGGCTCGGGCCATATCGCTCCGACCTGGCCCGGCTCCCGGCGCACGCCGCCGAGGTGGGGACGGTGGTGCAGTTCGAATGGTCGTGGGACAACCGGTTCGTGGCACCGGACCCGGCGAACGCCTCGGCCTGCTTCGTCCGGGGACGGGTAGCCACGCCGCAATTTCCGGTCGATACGTCGAGCGCACTCGGGCCCTGCGGGTATTACGCCGCCTTCGGCCGGCCCGGGCCACGGATAGGCGCGTGGATGGCGGGCTCATTCGCAGGCTACGCCGCGAACCCACCGGGATGGCGCTATCGACCCGACACCACGGACTGGGATCGGAAGAACATCCGGAACTGGCAGCTCGACGGCTGGGGGCTCCGGCTCGTGCGGGCGGGATTGCCACCCTCGTACTTCGGCACGATGAACGCGGCCGCGTGCCTGGCCCGTCGTCCCGGTCGATGCAACGATGCGATGATGGCCCTCCGGCCGACCGGGACGTGGTATCTGACCTCCGACGGTGCCCTCGGGCCGGCCAACGAGTTCCTGCTTCCCGATCTTGTCACCCGGTTCGGCGCCGAGCGATTCCGCTCGTTCTGGAAGTCGGATTGGGAGGTGCCGGAAGCGTTCGCGCAGGCCTTCGGGATGCCGATGGAGGCGTGGGTCCGGTCCGAGGCGCTGGCCTACTATGGCCCGCTGGATGCCGGCGCGGGTGACCTGGGGCGTGCGGCCGCGACGGCGGTGGGTTGGAGCGTGCTGTTGCTGCTCGTGACCTCGGCGTTGGCCCGGCGTCTTCGCTACTGACGTCGGCGCCCTGACCCCGCGCTAGCCGCCCACCCGCTCCCGTGCCGCCTCGAGCAGGGCGATCAGCTCCTGCAGCCGGTCGGCGCCGAGATGGGACAGCTGTTTCCGGTGCATCTCATCCACCGGGGCGTCGAGCCGGTCCACCAGCTCGCGCCCCGCTGGCGTCAGGCGGATCATCACCGCGCGCCGGTCGTCGGGGTCGCGGGTGCGCCCCACCAGCCCGCGGGCTTCCAGCCGGTCGATGA
>DATIEF010000151.1:0-7784 GCA_035455865.1 Gemmatimonadales bacterium
CGCACCCCGCCGGCCAGCCGCTCGAGCAGGGCGTCGATGCGGAGCGCCTCGGGTCCGATCCCGTCCAGTGGCGAAAGCCGCCCGCCGAGGACGTGGTACCGGCCGCGGAACCCTGCCGCCCGCTCCACCGCCGCCACCCCGGCCGGGTCCTCGACCACGCAGAGGAGCGTCGCGTCGCGCCGGGGATCGGCGCAGTACTCACAGGGCTCGGCCTCGGTGAGGTTGCCGCACACGGCGCAGGGGTGGATCCGCTCGGCCACCGCCGCCAGTGCCGCGCCCAGCCGCTCGATCTGTCCCTTGGGTTGCTGCAACAGGTGGAACGCCAGCCGCTGCGCGGTCTTCCGACCGATCCCGGGCAGCCGGGCCAGCTCGGTCACCAGCTCATCGAGGGCGGCCACCGGCTCACGGCCCGGGGGGAGCGGCGGGCAGGCGCTGGAGGTCGGCCTGCGCCAGTTCGTCGGCCCGGCGCTGCGCCTGGGCCACGGCCGACAGCACGAGCTCGGAAAGGAGATCGGCGTCGCGGTCGGCGAACACCGTCGGGTCGATCCACACCCCGCGGAGCTGCCCCCGCCCGTCCACGGCCACCCGGACCATCCCGCCGCCCGCAGTCGCCTCGACGGTGCGGGACGCAAGATCCCGCTGGATGTCCTGCCACCGGCCCTGGACCTGCTGGCCGAGCTGCATCAATTGCTGAAAGTCTGCCATGCTGCTGATGGATCCCACTCCAAGACGCCGGAAATTAGGCCGCCCACTTGCAGGATGCAAGGAACGGCGATCACTCAAGGACCTCCAAATCTAACTCCGAAGCGGCCGCATCGAGCGCCGGGTCCTTGCCCCGCAGCTTGCTCAGGCGCTCGGCCCGGTTGCCGGCCTCGGTCATCCGCTTGGGCCGGCTCGGGGCACCGCCCCCCTTCGGCGGCTGCACCTGGATCGTGACGGCCGAGCCGAGCCGGGCGCCGAGGAGCGACTGCACGCTCCCCCGCAGGCGTTCCAGCGCCTCGGCGTGCATCGGGTTCTCCTCGGTGAGCTCGAGCGTCACCACCGGCGGCTCGGCCGAGACGGGGCGGGTCGCGGCGAGGGCGATCCCCAGCATCTTCTTCTCCCGACCTGCCGCTTCCACGACCTCGTCCCACACCGACCGCACGCCGTCGAGCGAGAACGGGGCGCTGGTGACGGGGTCCGGGGCCGGAACCGAGCCCGGGACCGCCGGTGCCGGAGGCGCGCTCGCCGCGGGTGCGCTCGACGGGACGGGGCGCGCCGGCGCTGCACGCGTGGCGGGAGGTGCCGCCGGCGCTCCCCCGCCCGGCGCCAGCACCCGTTCCAGGTCCACCGTCCGGTCCATCATGGCCCAGCGCAGCAGCGTGGTCTCGACCACGAGCCGGGGATTGCCGCTCCGGCGGACGTTCCCTTCCTGGTCGGCGACGATCTTGAGCATCCGGAGGAGGTCGCCGCTGGAGAGCCGGTCGGCGTACCCCGCGAGCGCCTGGCGGAGCGCGTCGGTGATCCCCTCGGGCTCCGCCCCGAGCTGCAGCATCAGCAGGGCGCGGAGCGCCTCGGCGGCGCCGGCCAGGAACTCGCCCAGGTCGGCGCCGGCGTCGACCAGCCGCGCGACGAGCGGAAAGACCCGTTCCGGCGCGCGATCGGCCACGAGGCCGAGGACCTCCGCGTGCAGGTCGTCGGCCACGAGGCCCAGGATGTCGCGGACCCGCTCGGCGGTGACCGGCCCCTCGCCGAAGCTCAGCGCCTGGTCGAGGACGGAGAGCGCGTCGCGCATCCCGCCGTCGGCGTAGCGGGCGATGATCCGGAGCGCGTCGTCCTCGACCTCGAGGCCCTCCGCGCGTGCCACGTGCTGGAGCCGCTCGCGGATGGCCGCCGGCCCGATGCGCCGGAAGTCGAAGCGCTGCAGGCGCGAGAGCACCGGGGCCGCAGTGTTGGCGATCTTCTGCGGCTCGGTGGTGGCAAAGACGAACACCACCCGCGGCGGCGGCTCCTCGAGGATCTTCAGGAGCGCATTCCATGCCTCGCGGGTGAGCATGTGCGCCTCATCCACGATATACACCTTGTAGTGCTCCGCCTCCGAGGCGGCGTACATCGCGCGCTCGCGCAGCTCGCGGGCGTCATCGACCCCGCGGTTGCTGGCGGCGTCGATCTCGACGACGTCGAGGTTGGCGGCGCCGTTCCAGATCCGGAGGCAGGTGGCGCACTCGCCGCACGGTTCGCCCGGCACCGGTGCCGCGGCCTTCCGCTCGCAGTTGAGCGCCATGGCCAGGATGCGGGCCGCTGTGGTCTTTCCCACGCCGCGGGGCCCGGTCAGGAGGTAGCCATGGCCCACCCGCCCGGACGAGACCGCGCCACGCAGCACCTGGGCCACGTGGTCCTGTACCAGAAGATCGCTGAATGTGCGGGGACGGTACTTGCGGGCGAGGGCGAGGGCCATGCGGAAAGCTAACCCGGTGAACGGTGAACGGTGAACGGGCAACTGGGAACACGTAGCCAGCGGGCGACGGTGCGCGGCGCGGACGCGCCGGTCCACCGTTCACCGTTGACCGTTCACCTGTCGAGGCGGATCGACCGCGGAGGGGAGGAGAGTGCCCCAGGCACCCCGAAGCGACGCCGGACATCGCTTAGCGCTGCTACCGGCAAGGTCCTGACGCGATTCACGCGCCGATGCCCTTCGGACCTGGGGCACCGACAATATAGCGGCCCGGGACGGGGCGGTGAAGGTCGGGACGGCCTGCGGCCGCGGTCAGGCGATGCGGTGCTCGCCGGTCATCATCCGGCGCTCGGACCAGGTCTCGGCCACGACGCCACCGAGGAGGAAGACCAGCGCCGCGAAGTAGGTCCACAGCACGAAGAGGAAGGCGGCGCCGAGGTTGGCGTACACCGAGGGGGAATTGCCGGACGCGAGCGACAGCAGGTAGAGCCCGAAGGCGCGCCGGGCCACCTCGAAGGCGACGGCCGCGAAGGTGGCCGAGCCGAGGGCGGTGCGCCAGCGAAGGAGCCGGGCGGCGCCGAACCGGTACACCAGCAGGAAGAAGGCGAGCGCGCCGCCGAAGGTGAGCAGCACGCCCGCGAGACGGCCGAGGTACGCGACGAACGGCGCCACCGTCACGGTGGCCTGGGCCTCGCCCCAGGTGAGGGCCACGCTGATGGCGCCGGAGACGAGGATGTAGACCAGGAAGAGGAGCAGCGTCGCCCCCACCATCAGCACGTCCCACGCCTTGGCGAGGAGGAAGCTCACGACGAAGTGCCGCGGCTTGCGGGGGGGCGTGGCCACCCGGTAGATCCGGTTGAGCGCGGTGCGTGCGCTGGCGAAGAGCCGGGTGCTGAACCAGATGAAGAGCGGGATGGCGTAGAGCGAGAGGCGGCTGCGGTTCTGGGCCACGCGACCGAGGAGCGTACGGACCACCTCGCTCGGGTCGCGGCCCGCGATGCCGACGCTCGGCGGGAGGAAGCGGTCGATGGCGCCGAGGAGGTCGTGGGCCGCGACGCCGCGGGAGCCCTGCACCAGGGTGGAGAGGCCGATCAGCACGAGCAGGAGGAACGGCAGGCCGGCGAGGAGCGTGTCGAAGGTGAGCGCGCTCGCCAGGAACGGGATGTTGACCTCGCCGGCGGCGTAGAGCGTGCGGCGGAGGAATCCCCAGGGGGATCCGTGCCAATCGCCGGCCGGACGACCGTCGGCCGAGGTCAGGTGGTCGAGCCCTCGCCCTCCGGGTCGCCGCCGGGCGCGGCCGCGGAGCGGCGGCGGCTGCGGGCCGCGTGCAGGCGCCGCTGCAGGGCCTCGCGTGCGGTGGCGCGGGAGGGCAACTCGTCGTCATCCTCGTCGTCGCCGGCCACGGCGTCGGCCACCCGGTCGAGCCGGTCGACCACCGCCTCGCGGGCCTCCTCGAACTGCTCCTCGGCGACGTCGCGGAGCGACTGCACGCGCTTGCGGACGGCGGCGCGCGTCTCCTCGCCGCTCCTGGGCGCAAAGAGGATCCCGAGCCCGGCGCCCAGGCCGAGCCCGAGGAGGAACCAGGGGAGCGAGCTCCCGCGGTCGGCGGTGTCGTCGGTCATCGGGTCATTCCCCCGCGTCGGGGTCGTCCTCGGCCAGCGCCATCGCGGGCTTGAGGGCGGCGTGGTGCTGGACCGGTGCGGTCGTGTGGCGACGCACCAGGTCGGCGGTCCCGTCGATCTTGAGCTGGACGAACAGGAACCGGAACGTCTTCTCGAGGTCGGCGGCGATGGCGGCGCGGACCTCCGGCGGGAGCGACCAGAGCTCGCGCTTGAAGGGGCCGATGGCCTTCTTCCGCGCCTTGTAGTAGAACTGTTCGTCGGAGTCGCCGGGCTTCTTCTCGCCCTGGGCGTTCTCGTCCAGCCACTTGTACATCGTGGCCTTGAGCGGCGCCGGAAGCCGCGGATGGTCGAAGACGATGTTCTGGAAGTTGGTGGCGAGGTGGATCTCGCACGCTTCGACGCGGGGGAAATTGCCGAACGCGTCGGGCGGCAGCGTGCTGGCACCGTGCTGCACCGCGCCCGCCATCCGGTACTCCTCCCGCGCCACCTTGGAGAGCGCCGCGAGCGCGTCGAGGTCGAGCTTCACCTTGGCGATGCTCCCGTCGGGGAGCACCACGCCGCCGTGGCTCGTGCCGGTCTGCACCGAGATCTTGCTGATCCCGTCCTGCACGCCGAGCGCCGCCAGCGCGCGGGCATACCCCTGCATGAACGCGCGGAGCTCCTCGACGGTGGAATTCTTGTGCCCCACCTCGCCGATCTCAGCGCCCACCGACACGGTGACGCCGGCGGGCTGCTCGTCACGGATGAACCTGGTGAACTCGGCCGCGCGCTCGTAGTTGAGGCGCTGCTGCGCATCGAGCGTGGCGTGGGAGAGGTCGACGAGCGTCGACGTGTCGACGTCGATGTTGTAGAACCCGGCGCCGATCTCCTCGCCGACCAGCTTCCGGACCTCGGCCACCTCCCCCTCGGCGTCGGCCTGGTACTTCTTGGCGTTCACCTGGCAGTGGTCGCCCTGGATGAAGAGCGGAAGGTCGTACCCTTCACGGAGCGCGGCCCCGATCAGCACCGCCACGTACTCGGCGGGGCGCTGCTCGGTGTAGGCGATCTCGCTGCGGGCGATCTCGAGGAGCAGCGCGCCGGCCTTGCCGGCGAGCGCGGCGCGGAAGACGGCACGCGCCGAGTCGTAGGCGAGCATCCGGATGTTGATGGCGGGGACCGTGAACCCGGCGCACTCGCCGCGCCCGCGGGCCAGGTAGAGCCCGTTGATCGACGCCGGACGGCACCCCACCGCCTGCCCCAGCTCCCAGAGCAGCCAGCGCGCCGATTCCTTGAGCGCCGCATCGCCGAAGACGGCGTCCCACACCACCCGGTCGGTGGCCTCGGAGCGGAGCTTGGCGGCGTCGCGCACGGAGACCTTGCCGTCGGTCACCAGCACCGCACCACCGTAGTAGCCCACCACCTGCTGCGTCGCGTCCTTCATCGCTGCACCTCGCACGTTCGAAATGACCCGGATCGGGCCGAAACCTAGGGGGCGGCGCGCCGCACCGCCACCGGCTCACGCCACGTCGCCCTCGGGGGGTGGCGGGGTCCGGCGGCCCTCGAACCCGGGGCGGCCGAGCGCGCCGTAGGTCAGCACCTTTGCAAGCTCCACGCCCGGCTGGTCGAAGGGATCGACGCCATACCAGGCACCGGCGAATCCCGTGGCAAGCTGGAGGAACATCAGCAGTTCGCCCACACTTGCCGGCGAAAGATCCGGCAGCCGGAGCGTGCAGTTCATCCGGCCGTGTTGCGCCAGCGCCGCAGCCGTCGCCTCCCGCTCAGCGGCCAGGAGTCCGCCGAGGGTGTGCCCCGCGAGGTAGGCGAGGTCGGGCGGAAGGCCCTCACGGGCGGGGATCGTCACGTCGCCGCCGGGATCGTCCACCGCGACGAAGGTGACCACCTTGTCGAACGGCCCCTCCATGAAGAGCTGGACCTGGCTGTGCTGGTCGGTGGCCCCCACGGCCGCGAGCGGCGTCGGCCCGGCGAACACCTCGGCCCCGTCGCGCCCGACCCGCTTGCCCAGGCTTTCCGCCCAGAGCTGGCGGTACCACTCGGCCAGATCGCGCAGCCGGTCGGAGTACGGCATCAGGGCGTGGATCCGTGCACCACGGCCGGTGTCGGCCGCGTGGAGGAGCGCGGCGTAGAGTGCTGCCGGGTTCTGGAGCAGGTCGTCGCCCGCGGCAGCGGCCACGGCGGCGCGGGCGCCGGCCAGCAGCGCGCCCACGTCGATCCCGACCAGCGCCGCCGGCAGGAGGCCGACCGGCGAGAGCACGCTGAAGCGGCCGCCCACCGCCGGCGGGACGTCGAGCATCGCGATCCCCTCGCGGCGGCCGATCTCGCGCAGCGCCCCTTTGGCGGGGTCGGTGGTGAACACCAGGTGGCGGGTGGCGGCCGATCCGAGCGCCCCCTCGAGCCACTCCCGGACGATGAGGTACTGCGCCAGCGTCTCGGCGGTGCCGCCCGACTTGCTGATCACGTTCACCAGCACCCGGCGCGGATCGATGCGGCGGAGCGCATCGGCCACCGACGCCGGGTCGACGTTGTCGAGGATGGTGAGCCGCGGATAGAACTCCCGCCCCTCGTCGGTGTGCTCGTTCCAGGCCGGACGCCGGAGGGCGGAGAGGAGCGCGCGGGCGCCGAGCGCGGAGCCGCCGATGCCGAGCACGAGGACGTGGTCGTGCGCCTGGCCCAGGGTCTCGGCGAACTGCGTGATGTGGCGCACGTCGTCGGTCATCTCGCCGAGCGCCAGGAAGCCGTACTCCCCTGCCCCGCGGCGCCGGTCGACCTCCGCGCGCACCGAGGCGAACCGGCCGGCGAGCGTGGCGAGGGTGGCGCGGGGGAGGCCCCGCACTCCGTCGAGGCGGTCCTGGAAGAAACGGGCATACTCGAGCCGGATGGTCACGGCACCTCCACGGTCAGGCCATCCCACGCGGGTTCGATCCCCGCCGGCAGGCGCGCCAGCAGGTCGGCGTGCCCGGTCTCGTGGGTCAGGTGGGTCAGGTAGGTGCGGTCGGCGCCGATGGCGCGCGCCGCGGCAATGGCCTCGTCGATGGTCTGGTGGGTCGGGTGCGGGCGCCACCAGAGCGCGCTCAGGCCGAGGACCTCCACGCCGCGCAGGCGCTCGATCGCGGCGGGCTCGACCCGCTTCACGTCCGTCACGTACGCGACGGGCCCGATCCGGTAGCCGAAGACCCGGAGGTCGCCGTGCGGGAAGGCGAGCGGGAGCACCGGCAATCCCGCGATCATCACCTCCACCCCCGCCTCGAGCGGCACGAGGGTCAGGCGCGGCTTCGACGTCCCCGCCGGCGGTCGCACCGAGTCGTCGAAGATGTAGCGATAACTCGAACGGAGCCGGTCGAGCGTCTCCGCCGGGCCGTGGACCGTCACCGGGCGCCCGGCCTTGACCGAGTAGATCCGCAGGTCGTCGATCGCGGCGATGTGGTCGGCGTGCTCATGGGTGTAGAGCACCGCGTCGATGGTCGGGGGCCGGGCCGCCAGGAGCTGGAGGCGGAGTTCCGGCGGGGTGTCGATCAGGATCGTGGCGCCGCCCGACGTCACCAGCGCGGCGGAGCGGGAGCGCCGGTCCCTGGGATCGGTGGAATGGCACACCGCGCAATCGCAACCGACCTGCGGCACGCCGAACGAGGTGCCGGTGCCGAGGAAGGTCAGGCGCACGGCGCGTGCCGAGGAACGAGTGCCGGGATGCGGGGTCCGGGCAGGTGGCGGGTGGCGCGACGCCGGACGTCCAG
>DATIEF010000152.1:0-3144 GCA_035455865.1 Gemmatimonadales bacterium
GGCGTGCACCGCAACGGGGGCCGGGTGGGCGCGGCCGGAGCGCCGACGGAGATCCGCCGCTGGCTCTACCGCCTCACGCCCGACGCCCAGAACCACGAGGGCTACTGCGAGCTCGTCGAGCGGACGCTCGACCTGGGCGACCTCACCTGTTCCGACGACGTGGCCGCGGACCAGCTGGCGCTGGCCGAGGTGTTGGCGCCGTACCTCAAGGACGGCGTCTTCCCCATCATCCTCGGCGGCGGGCACGAGACGAGCTTCGGCCACTTCCTCGGCTACGCCGGCGCGTCCAGCAAGGTCGAGGTGATCAACTGGGATGCGCACCCCGACGTCCGGAAGCTCCTCGACGACAAGGGCCACTCCGGCTCGCCGTTCCGCGAGGCGCTGCTCCATCCCTCGGGCGCGTGCACCCGCTACACGGTGGCCGGCCTCCAGCCGCAGTCCGTGGCCGCGAGCCACCTCAACTTCCTCGATGACAACCGGGGGCGATGGGTGTGGAGCGCCGACCTGAACGCGGCCACGGTCAACGCGCTCTACGCCGAGGCCGATGCGCCGGTGATGGCCTCGTTCGACATCGACGCGGTGGACCAGGCGGCGGCGCCGGGGGTGAGCTCGCCGTCGGTGGGAGGGATGGCCGTCGACCTCTGGCTCCACGCCGCCTATCAGGCCGGACGGAGCTCGAAGGTCACGTCGGTCGACCTGGTCGAGTGCAACCCGGTGTACGATGTCGACGGCCGGACCGCGCGATTGGCCGCGGTGACGGTGTGGCAGGTGCTCCGCGGGCTGGCGGAGAGGGAGTGAGGGGAGGCGGAGGAAGGCGCGGGAAAGCGAGGGAAGGCGGGGGAAAGCGGGGGAAGGCGAAGGAAGGCGGGGGAAAGCAGGGGAAAGCGGGGGAAGGTGGTACGGCGGGCGAAGTCCGGAATCGTGGTTCGGGACGCAAGAGGTGCGTTGCGAGGTCCGATGGGTGCTGGAGTGGGCCGTTCGGGGGCTCCGAGGCGATGACATGATGCGCAGTTTGCGGAGAGCGGTGTTGCTCGCGGCGGGCGTGGTGGCCGGGGTCGCGTCCCGGGCGGCGGCGGCGCAGGACTCGGTCGCCGTCCCGACCGGGACGCACATCCCGATCCGGTTCCTGGGCGGCGTCGGCCCGGGGCGCGACCATCCGGGCACGCCGGTGACGGTGCAGACGATGGCGGCGATCCTGCACGAGGGGTGCGTTGTGGTCCGGCCGTTCGCGCTGGTCCGCGGCACGGTGGTCCCGTCGGGGCATCGCGGGCGCCTGGCGCTCCGGTTCGACTCCATCGCCGTGACGCGGGGTGCGTGGACGCCGATCGACGCCGGGCTCGATTCCCTGGAGTACGCGCCCCAGCCGATCGACAGCGGCGCCGTGACCGCCGGGGGCAAGCGCGGCGGCAAGGTGGGGCGGGCCCTGGTGTCGATCGGGATCGGCGCGGTCGACGACGAGCTCCTCGTGCCCGCCGCGATCCTCGGCGGATACGCGCTGATCCGGCGGCGGCACCCGGCGCGCATCGTGGCGGGGGAGCTGGGCGGCCTCCGGCTCCGGCGCCCGTTCGCGGTCGAGGCCGCGGCGGCGTGCGTCACGCCCGAGGCGTTCCCCCACCTGGTGACACCGCTCGAGCTCCCCACCTTCGTGCCCCGGACGACGGACCGTCGCGGGCGGGTCACCGGCGACCCGATCAACCTCGTCCTCCTTGGACCGGCGCTCCTGGTGGACAGCGCCTTCCGAGCGGCCGGGTGGACCGAGGCCACGGCGGGGAACCTGCTCCGGATCTCCGGAGAGGTGGCAGCGATGATCGCCGACCGCCGCGGCTCGGCGGGGGCGCCGGTCAGCACGCATTACTTCTCCGGACGGCGTCAGGACACGGCGTATGAGCTGGAGGGGCCGAACGCCCGCCAGCGCCACCACCTGCGGCTCTGGCTCGTCGACACGGTGCAGCAGGCGTGGGTGGCCGCGGCGAGTCGCGACGCCGGACTCTTCGTGCGGCCGCTCCACGGCACGGCCACCCACCGCCTCGACCCCGACATCGACGCCGAACGGGATCTCGTCGTGCGCGAACTCATCGCCGGTGGATGCGCGGGCCTCTCCGGCTACACCCGCCTCCCCGGCGCCGTCACGAGCGGGCGGAACGCCGAAGGCCAGCGCTTCGTGACCGACGGGCGGACCGCGGTGGTTCACGTGCACACCTGCCGCCCCTCCACCCCGCTCCCGGACGAGGCACTGTGACGCTGCCCGACCCGCCCCGGCGGATCCTCCTTGCGGACCATTTCCGCGACCCGCTCGCCATCGAACTGCGGGCGATGCGCCCCGACCTCGAGCTCCGCACCCGCGACCGGCGGGAGGTGTCCCGGGACGACCTGCGATGGGCCGACTGCTACCTCGGGTTCCGGCCACCGACGGAGGTGGAGCTCGAGCACGTGACGTGGGTGCACGGCACCGGCGCCGGGCTCGACGCGTTCCTCTTCCGGCGCCGCTTTCCCGAGGGCGTATTGCTGACCCGGACGAGCGAATCGTTCGGCGCCAAGATGGCCGAATACTGCCTGGCCCGGATGCTGGCCGAGACCCAGGACCTGTTCGCCTTCGAGGCCGACCAGCGCGCCCGCCGGTGGAACACGCGGGACCTGCGCGCCCTCGCCGGCACGCGGGCGCTGGTGGTGGGCACCGGCGACGTCGGCGGCGGGATTGCTGCAGCGATCACCACGCTCGGCGTCGACGTGGCCGGAGTGTCGCGGAGCGGGGCGCCGCGCGCGCCATTCGCCCGCACCCACCCGATGACGGACCTCCGGGCGCTCGCCGGCAGCTGCGACTGGCTCATCCTTGCGGTGCCGCTCACCGAGGCCACCTGGCACATCGCCGGCGCCGAGCTCTTCGCCTCCTGCCGCGGCGCCTACCTCATCAACGTCGGGCGCGGCGGCCTGGTGGACGAATCCGCCCTGCTCGCGGCGGTGGAGACCGGCGCCCTCCGCGGCGCGGCCCTCGACGTGTTCGAGACCGAGCCGCTCCCCGCCGGCTCGCCGCTCTGGGGCCAGGCGCGGATCACCATCTCCCCGCACGTGTCGGGGCTCTCCACGGTGGCCCACGCGGCCCGCGGGTTCCTCGACGCGCTCACCGCCCTCGAACGCGGCGAGCGG
>DATIEF010000153.1:0-4316 GCA_035455865.1 Gemmatimonadales bacterium
CTCCTCCTGGATGCGCCACCCGACACCCGGCTCTTCTTCGAGGTGCTGGTGCGGATCGCGCCGTCGATCACCACGGTGCGGAAGCTCTGCACGGCGCTCAAGGTGCGGCCGAGCACGCTGATGTCGCGTTTCGGGCGGGCGGGGCTGCCGAGCCCCAAGAGCTACCTGGCCGGGATGCGGCTGCTGCACGCGTCGCTGATGCTCGAGGATGCGGGCCTTTCGGTGGCCGATGTCGCGTATCGGCTCGACTACTCCTCGCCGCAGAGCTTCGGCCGCCACCTCCGCGCGCTGATGGGCGTCACCGGCACCGAGTTCCGGCGGCGGTTCCCGTTCCCGGTGGCGCTCCGCCGCTATGTCGACCTGATGATCCTCCCGTACCGGACCGTGCTCTGCGCCTTCCATCCCCTCACGTCCGGGGCCTGGGACAGCGGACACTGAGCGCGTGGGGCCGGCACCGGGCGGGAGGATACAGAAAGGGAAAAGTGAAGAGGGAAGAGTGAAAAGTGAAAAGGGGAGAGTGAAAAGTGAAAAGGGGAAACGTAAGAAGGGAAAAGTGAAGAGGGTCTGCCTTTCGCCCCCTGTTCCCTTTTCCCCTTTCCCTTCTCCCTTTTCACTCTTCTCTCTTCACTTTTCCCTTGTCACTCTTCCCTTTTCACTCTTCTCTGCCCCGACGATCACGCCTTCAGGTGCGCCGTCGCGGTCCTGAGCCGTTCGGCCAGGAGGGCCAGCTGCTGTGACGTGGCCGAGAGCTCGGTCATCGCCTGGATCTGCTGCTGCGCGGAGCGCGCGGCGGCGTCGGAACTGCTGGCGGCGCCGTGGCTCACCTCGCTCACCCGGTCGAGCACCTGGCGGAGTGCGGTCTGGTGCCCCGCCTGCGCGTGGGTGCTCGTGGCCGCGGCGGAGACCCGCTCCGCCGTGCGCCGGACGCCGGAGGTGAGCTCGAGGAGCGCGCCATCGGCCTCCCGCGCCACCCGCGCGATGTCCTCCACCTGCGAGCTCCCCGAGCGCATCGCCCGCTCGGCCGCGGCGATCCCCGCCTGCAGCTCGCCGACGAGTTCGCCGACCTCGCGCGCAGAGCGCCCCGCCTGGGCGGCCAGGGCGCGGACCTCTTCCGCCACCACGCTGAAGCCCTGCCCCTCCCCCTCGGCGCGCGCGGCCTCGATGGCGGCGTTGAGCGACAGGAGGTGTGTCTGCCGCGCGATCTGCGCGATGGTCTGCGCAAATGTGCCGATGCGCGCGCTCATCGACGTGAGCTCGGCGACGATGCGGCCGGTGGTGGTCACCTCGTTGCCCACCGACACCAGGGTGTCGCTCGCGCGGGCGACGCGTTCGCGCGCATGGTCGGCCACGGACACGAGGCGGGCCTCCTCCTCTTCGAGCGCACGGAAGCGTTCCCGCTGCCGGTCCGCCTCGGTCGCGGCGCCCTCGCCCTGCCGGCGGCTGTCCTCCGCCATCAGGCGCTGGCTCTGCAGGTCCTGCGCGAGCCGGCCCGCCGCGCCGGAGAGCGCGTCGGCCGAGAGCTGCAGCTCTTCCGTCGCGGCCGAGAGCTCCTCGGCGACCGCGGCCACCAGGGCCGACTCGCGCTGGACGGTCTCGGCCACCTCGCCGGTCGCCGCGGCCATCCGGTCGAACTCCGCCTCGACACCGCCGAGCGCGTCGCGGGAGTCGGTGCCGAGCCGGGCGGAGAAGTCGCCACCGGCGGCACGGCGGAGCCCATCGGCCAGGCGGCGGAACCGGGCTTCGGTCACGGCCGCGCGTTCACGGAGCGCCATTCCCACCAGGGCGACGAGTGCGCCCTCGAGGAGCGCGGGCGCGGAGAGCGAGCTGCCGCCGGCCACGAACTGGGCCAGCAGCACCGCCGCCCCGCCGGAGAGCGCGGCCAGCGCGCCGGCGATCCCCGGGTCGTCCGCCGCATACGGCAGGGTGGCCACCAGCGGGAGCACCCCGAGTCCGTTGAGGCCCGTGAGTGCGATCGGCACCGCGGTGACGATGAGGTCGAGGACGAGGGCGCCCGCCCACGCTGCGCGGCCGGTGAGTCCGCGGCGGCCGAGGATCGCCGCGCCCAGGTTGACGGCACCGCCGAGCGCCAGGAGCTCGACCACCTGGGCCCACGCGATGTCGGCGCCGGTGGCCGGGCCGGCACAGAGGAGCGCCACCGTGGCGCCCGCGATGAGCCACCAGCGCCGTCGCGTCGTGCGGTGGAAGAGCGTGGTGGTGTCGGTGGAGGCGGCCATCAGGGTCGGGGTCAGGCGGACGTGAGGCCGAGGGCCGATGCCGTGGTGAGCGAGATGACCGGGTGACCCGCTTGCTCGATCGCGGCGCGTCCCCCTTCTTCCCGGTCCACGACCGCAAAGACGCCGAGCACCCTGGCACCCGCCGCCTCGAGGGAGCGGATGGCCTGGAGCGCGGAGCCGCCCGAGGTGATGACGTCCTCCACCACCACCACGGCGTCGCCGGCGTCGAAGTTGCCCTCGATGAGCCGGCCGGTGCCGTGGTCCTTGGCGGCCTTCCGCACGCTGAAGGCGTCGATGGTCGGCGGGGCGTCGACGCTGGCGCGGGCGATGGCGTACGCCACCGGGTCGGCGCCCATCGTGAGCCCGCCGACCGAGCGCGGGTGCCATCCCGCCGCCGCGATCGCGGCGCGCCCGAGCCGGCCGATGAGCGCCTGCCCCTCGGCCGACATCGTGGTGAGCCGGCAGTCGATGTAATAGGAGGATCGGGCGCCCGAGGCGAGCACGAAGTCGCCGCGCCGGATGGAGCGGCGTCCCAGCACCGCCGCCAGCGCCGGGTCGCTCACGAGCGATCCCGGCGGAAGAGGCCCGCCAGGAGGCCGGGGCGCTTGCCCGGGCTGGATGCCCGGGCGGCGGTGCAAAATGCCGTCGCGAAGGCGTCCACAGAGGCATATCGCTTGCCGCGCTCGCGTTCGAGGCCCTTCATGACCACCGACTCGAGTTCGGCCGGGAACTTGAGCCCGCGCACCGCCTGGTTGAGCGGCGTCGGCGGTTCCTGGAGCAGCTGCTGGAAGAGTTCCCGCGGGGAACGGCCGGGAAAGGGATGCGTGCCCGTCAGCAGGTAGTAGGCGATCACCGCGAGGCTGTACACGTCGGCCTGTTCGCTGACGAGCTCGCCGCTCAGCGTTTCGGGCGCCACGTACTGCAGGGTGCCGACGAAGAAGCCGGCCCGGGTGAGCCGCTCCTCCGGCGCTGCCTTCTCGTCCCGCGCGATGCCGAAGTCGAGCAGCTTCGCGGTGCGGGTGGCGGGGTCGTACATGATGTTGGCGGGCTTGAGGTCGCGGTGGATGATCCCCTCGGCGTGCGCCGCGGCGAGCGCCCGGCCCAGCTGCTCGATGATGTCCGCCACCACCACCGGTGCCAGCGTCGTCGTCTTGCCGGCAAAGGTCGCCAGCGGCTCCCCGGCCGCCCACTCGAGGGCCAGGTAGTAGAGATCGTCCACCTGCCCGAAGTCGCGGGTCTCGACGATGTTGGGGTGCCGGACCCGGCGCCCGAACTCCGCCTCGCGGAGGAAGCGCTTGACCGCGACCGGGTCCTGCGCCAGCCGGTTGCGGAGGATCTTCACCGCGGTGGCGCCGTGGTCGGGATGTTCGGCACGGTAGACTTCAGCGGTGCCGCCTTCGCCGACGTGCTCAAGGAGCCGGTACCCGGCGATGGTCCGGCCGATCAGGCTGTCTTGTCTCATGGGGATGGCGAAAGCTACCGCGCCGCCAAGGCCGCGACAAGCACCGCGCGCGCTTGACGCATCGATTCACGGGCCGCTAACCTACGGCCTTCCAGGAGCCCTTATGCGGCAGCTGTCCCCCGCGTTCCGCCGGTCCGCCGGCCCCCTCCTCGCGCTCTGCCTGGCCGGTGCGTGCGGGCAGTGGCAGCGCGTGGGCGACACCACGCCCCGGACCACGCCCGCCCAGACGCTCACCGACATCCTCGACCAGACGGCGGTCTTCCGCCGGATGGGGCGCCTCACCTCGGCCACCGGGATCCCGTTCGTCGGCGTCGTCGACATCCTGCCGGGCCCCGCCGACACCGGCGTCGGCGTGGTGGCGCTCTCGCTCGAGAACCGCTACTTCAGCTTCGAGCGCCGGGGCGCGGGGTTCGAGGCGCGCTATCGCGTCGACATCGCGCTCCAGCGCGCCGGCCTGCCGCCCATCATCATCGGGCGCGAGCAGTCGCTCCGCGTGGGCTCCTTCCCCGAGACGCTCCGGAACGAGGAGAGCGTGGTGTTCCAGGAGCCGCTCCGCCTGGCGGCGGGGACCTACCACCTGATCGTGACGCTCACCGACCGGCGCAACAACAACCAGGGCC
>DATIEF010000154.1:0-4023 GCA_035455865.1 Gemmatimonadales bacterium
CGCAGAGCATCCGCCACATCGCGCCGACCTCCGCACCCTTCAAGTCGGGGAAGACCGGGTCGGAGAACGTCGCATCAGGGGCGTAGCACGCGGCCATCGCGTCGCCGTCCCGGCGGGAGAGCGCCGCATACAGCGCCGCGACGACCGCCGCGTTGTCGGTCACGGCGCCTGGCCGGGCCGGCGGAGCCGGGTCAGGGTCCGGTCGAGTGCCGCCGCGAACGCCCGGGCATTTCGCGCATCCCACGGCGGCGGCCCGCCGGTGACAGCACCCGCGATCCGCGCCTGCTCCATGAAGTCCCTCAGCGAGAGCCGCTCACCGATCGTCTCCGACGTGTGTTCGTCGCCGCGCGGGTCGAGGACGACGATCCCCTTCGGGACGAGGAGCGCGGCCAGCGGGATGTCCTGGGTCACGACGAGGTCTCCCTTCCTGGCGTGCTCGGCGATATGGCGGTCGGCCACGTCGGCGCCGCCGTCGACCCAGGCCGTGGTGACGAGCGGATACGCCGGCGGCGCCTGCAGCCGCTGGTTGGCCACCAGCACGACCTCGACCTGGAGCCGCCGGGAGGCGCGGAACACCAGGTCCTTCACCTCGCGGGGGGCGGCGTCGGCGTCGACCCAGATCTTCAGGGTGTGCCCGCTCGCTTGGCGCCGGTCACGGGCGGCGCTGGAGCGCCTGGAGCCGGCCCCGCGCCTCGCGGTCGGTGGAGTCGCGGCGGACCGCCTCCTGGTAAGCGGCGATGGCGGCGGCGGTGTCGCCCTGGAGCAGCTGGACGTTGCCGCGCATCACGGCGGTGCCGGAGGAGCCCGGGAAGTTCTCCTCGTTGAGCGAGAGCAGTGCCATCGCCTCGGCGAACTTCGACGCCTGCGCCAGCCGGAACGCCGCGGTGGGGAGGGAGTTCTCGCCGAAGTCGTAGGCGTCGCGGCCGTAGTAGCGCTGGCGCAGCGCCTTGTAGGCGCGCACGGCCGAATCGGCGCCGTTCGCCTGCGCCACGTCGGCCAGGAGCTGCGGCAGCGGCTCGGGAATGCTCACTCCCCGGTGACAGGTGACGCAGGAGACCGTCGGGTCTCCCGCGGCGCGGCCCGGCAGGGTGTCCACCCGGCGGTCGATCTCTGCCACCATCCGCATCATCTGCCGCGCGATGAGCTTGGTCTCCTTCCGGTCGCTCGGGAAGTCGTAGGTCGAGAGCGGCTGGCCTTCCTCCCCCTGGTGGCAGAACTGGCACCGGACGCCGAGCGCCATCGTGAAGCCGCGCATCGTGCCGAGGACCTCGCGGACCGGCGTGTTGTGCGGGATGACCTTGGTGTTGACGAGCGAATCGGGCGGGAACTTTCCCCCGCGGGGCCCCTGCGCGGCGAGCGGCGCAGCGGCGAAGGCGAGGGCAAGGGAGATGACGGCGGTACGGGACACGGAGGGCCCTGGTTGAGGGTGCGTTCGCGCCGGTGCGGTCGGATCAGGGGGTGGTGCGGCGCCGGTCAAAATTGGAAGGGTCAGCGCCCGGCCGCGAGTGCCGTCCGCGGATCGAAGCCCGATCGCCGGAGAGTCTCGAGCGGGGCAAAGAGGGGGGAGGGGAGCTCGGTCCAGCCGAACCATCCCCAGCCGGCGCATTTGTCGGGTTCCCGGAGTTCGGGCTCCCGCGCTGCCCCGTCGGCCTCGCGTGCCACGACGAACAGCGTCACGTAATGCTTGCCCTCGTCGGGGAACCGGTCCTCGGTGTAGGGCGCGGTGGCGACGTCGGCGAGTGCGAGCCCGGTCTCTTCCCGGGCCTCCCGGCGGGCGCACGCCTCCACCGATTCCCCGAACTCGAGATGCCCGCCCGGCGGCGCCCACGTCCCCGCGCCGTGCGATCCTCGGCGCCGGCCCAAGAGGAGCTTCCCGTTGCGAAGGATGAGGACACCGACGCCGAGCTGGGGGCGTGGGGTGGTCAGGCTCGACACCCGTTCAGTGCCACCACGGTGCGTCGGTGCCCCCGCGCGCGGCGGTCAGTACGCCTGGCCGTCGACGGTGAAGAGCGGGCCGGTTTCCCGGCCTTCCGCCACCGCCCTCAGGCGATAGAGCAGGGCGCCCCAGGTGGTGTTGGATGTGATGAAGAAGTCGGTCTCCGCGGCCCACCCGCCGTGGGTAAAGCGGAGCACGGAACCGGCGGCGTGCGGGCCGACGACGAAGTTGATGAGCGTCCCCGCCCACTCCTCGCCGCTCTCGCACTGCCAGCTGGTCTGGTTCGGGGCCAGGAAGGTCTGCGGTCGCAGCCGGTACACCGAGCGGCGTCCGAACAGCGCCACCTCGATCACGCCGGAGGCGCCGCCGGTGTGTTTCGCGTCGGCGGCCCACCAGCGGGCGAACCCTTCCGCCGAGGAGATCAGCGGATAGATGGCCTTCGGGGTGGCGGCGATCTGGATCTGGTGGCGGATGTCCGGCATCGGGGGCCTCGCTGGAGTGCAATGGAAATATCAGTCCGGCGCCACGGTGGCAACCCCGCCGTTCAGGTGTTGACCCCGACGGCCTTCCGCACCGCCGGCGCCACCCGGGTGCCGAAGAGCTCGATGGACCTCAGGATCCGGTCGTGGGGCATCGTCCCGACGCTGAATTGCAGCAGGAAGCGGTCGTTCCTGAAGAGCTCGTGCTCGGCCAGGAGCTTGTCGGTCACCTGCGAGGGGTCACCCACGAGGAGCGCACCCCCGGGGGCCACTTCCCGGTCGAAATGCGCCCGGGTGGGCGGGGGCCATCCCCGTTCGCGGCCGATGCGCCCCATCGTATCGGCGTACGGCGGGAACGCTTCATCCGCGGCGCGCATCGCGTTGTCGGAGATGTAGCCGTGGGAGTTGATCCCCACCCGGAGCGTGGCGGGGTCGTGTCCCGCCTCGGCGCCCGCGGCGCGGTACAGGTCGACCAGCGGCGCGAAGCGGGCGGGCTGCCCGCCGATGATGGCGAGCGCCATCGGAAGGCCGAGCTTGCCGGCGCGGACCACCGATTGCGGGGTGCCGCCGACGGCCACCCAGACCGGGAGCGGCTCCTGGATCGGGCGGGGAAAGACCGGCTGGTCGCGGAGCGGAGCGCGGTGGCGCCCCGTCCAGGTGACCCGTCCCGCCGTGCGCAGCGTGAGCAGGAGCCCGAGCTTCTCGGCGAAGAGGTCGTCGTAATCGTTCAGGTCGTAGCCGAAGAGCGGGAACGATTCGGTGAACGATCCCCGGCCCGCCATGATCTCCGCCCGCCCCCCGGAAAGGAGGTCGAGCGTGGCGAACTGCTGGAAGACGCGGACCGGGTCGTCGGAGCTGAGGACGGTGACGGCGCTGGTGAGCCGGATGCGCCGGGTCCGTGCCGCGGCCGCCGCGAGCACCACCGCGGGCGCGGACACCGAGTAGTCGGCGCGGTGGTGCTCGCCGATCCCGAAGACGTCGAGCCCGACCTGGTCGGCGAGTTCCACCTCCTCGAGGAGGTCGTGGAGCCGCTGGGCGGTGCTGATGGTGACGCCGTGGCGGTCGGGGGTGGTCTCACCGAAGGTATAGATGCCGAGTTCCATGGTGGCCGATCTGTCGTGGAAGGGTGCTGTCGCCGTGGTTGACCGGCGGGACGTCGTGCCCGAAATTTCCGGGCGACGCCGCACCGTCCGGATGTCCTGTTACGTCCCGTCCCCCATGCCGGTTCCCGGAGAGACCACCATGCGCGGTCCTGTCGTGCTCAAGTCGGCGCTCGCCATCTGCCTTGCCCTGGCCAACTCCGACTGCGGGACCTCCACATCGCCCTCGGGGACCACCAACACGTGCAGCATCACGGTGAGCGGCGCCCTGACAGGCACGTACGCCTGCGATGCGGCGGCGGTCGGCTCCTGGATCGCGGCGTCCAACCGGGGCGCCATGGGATTCACCCATTCCGGTCCGCCGACGGTGGCCGTCGCGATCCAGGTTCCCGGCGACCTCGCGACGAAGACGTATCCGTCCTCCGACACGACGGTGACCGGCGGCGTCACGGTAGAGACCGGCTCCGGCGCATCCACCGCGATCTGGGCGGCCCTCACGGGCGCGAGC
>DATIEF010000155.1:0-2057 GCA_035455865.1 Gemmatimonadales bacterium
GGGCGGCAGCGGGGTGCGGGGGCGGCAGCGGGGTGCGTGGGGGTGACTGCCGCAGCCGCGCCGGATTCTTCATGATCGCGAAGGGTTCACTACGTTTTTCGATATAAAACCCTTCGTGATCATGAACACCCTCCCTCGTCACGAGGCTGCTGTGAACACAGGGGCCAGTGTGGCAGCCAGGCGGGCTCGCCTTCATGATCGTGGCCAGTTTTGGCCGTATACGAGCCGTTTCTGGCCATGATCATGGAACAGCCTCGGCGGAGGCGGGCACGCAGGCTCGCGGGGTGGGGAGGGTGCTAGTTACCGGGATGAGTGCGGCGCTAGGCGGCGGCGTGGTGCGCAGGCCTGACCTCGGCGGAGTCGGCCTCGGCGGCAGGAGCGGACGGAGGCAGCGCGGGGGAGCCGGAGGCGGCCGCGTGGTCGCGGGCCCGGGGCTCCCGGGCGGCCCAGAAGACGGCGCCGAGCCAGACGGCGACACCGCCGAGGGCCACGACGGCGATCAGGGCCAGCTGCCAGGCGGCCAGCACCGAGTTCGGGTACGGCGAGACGGCGGAGTACATGGCTTACAGTCCTTCCGGGTAGGTGAGGCGGTCGCGTACGGAGACGACGCCCTCGACGTGCCAGGCCTCGGCCACGATCTCGCGGCCGCGGGCCGTGGTCTCGGGCCGGCCCTCGAGGGTGACGATGCCGCTGAAGACGGTGACCGTGAAGCGGTCCGGGTCGGCGAAGAGCCCGTTGAGGATCACGTTCTCGAGGATTTCCGCGCGGATCTCCTCGTCCGGGCGGCTGTAGACGCTCAGCACGTCGGACCGGCTCACGATCCCGACCAGCTCGCCTCTCGGCCCGACCACGGGCAGGCGCTTGACCCGGCCGTGGTACATGAGACGGGCGGCGTTCGTGACCGGCTCGTACGGCGTCGCCACCACCGGGGGCTTGGTCATCAGGTCGGCCGCGGTGACCGCGGCCGCCTTGGCGAAGTCGTCGTGATGAAAGGTCCCGCCCGCTTGGCCGAGCCGCGCGACCTGAGCCCCGACCGCCGCTACCAGGGCTTCTTTGGACAGCAGGTCGGCCTCGGAGACGACGCCGATGACGATGCCCTGCTCGTCGATGACGGGAAACGCGCTGACCCGGTACTCGGAGAGCAAGGCGACGATGTCCTTGAACCGCGCGTCCTTCGTGACCGCCACCACCCGGGTGGTCATCACGTCCTTCACCCTGGCGTTCATCGCTGCCGGCGCTCCTTCCGCGGTGGGCTCGTGGAACGGGAAGGACCTCGCCTCCGCTTCTCGCGGATTCCGATTGCGCGGTGCGCGGCGCCGCCCGGCCGAGGCGGGCGCCGTTCCCCCGCGTCTTTCCTTTCCGGGGCCCTTCCCGTTCGTGATCAAGCACACCGCAGGACCTGCTGCCGTCCCAGGGACCAAGGTCCCGGAACGCCGTGACCGCGGTCACCGGGACACGCGCCCGCCTCGTTCGGCCTGCAAAAACGCGTACGGCGGGCCACCGGCTGACGGCGGCCCGCCGTACGCGGCGGACGCTGGCTGGACCTGCCCGGACCTACTCGGAGCCGAAGGCCTTGATCTCCTGCTCCTCGGTCTCGCTCAGCTCGCGCTGCTCCTCGCCCTTGGCGCGCTTGGCGCTCTGCACCTGCTCCCGGATCTTGTCCACGACCTCGGGGTTGGCCAGCGTGGTGATGTCGCCGACGTCGGCGAAGTTGGACACCGAGGCGATCACCCGGCGCATGATCTTGCCGGACCTGGTCTTCGGCATGTCCGGCACGATCCAGATGTTCTTCGGCCGCGCGATCTTGCCGATGTCGGTCTCGATGGCCTTCGCCACCTTGGCCTCGACCCCCGAGTCCGCCGAGACGCCGGGCTTGAGCGAGATGTACATCTCGACCACCCGGCCGCGCACGTCGTCGATGACCGGGACGGCGGCCGCCTCGGCGACCTCCTCCACCGCCAGCGCGGACGACTCGAGTTCCTTGGTGCCGAGCCGGTGCCCGGCCACGTTGATCACGTCGTCCACCCGGCCCAGGATGCGGAAGTAGCCGTCCTCGG
>DATIEF010000156.1:0-3759 GCA_035455865.1 Gemmatimonadales bacterium
CCGAGAGCCCGCTCCGCTTCGGGACCCACTTTGCCCGCGGCAAGATCGGCCCCGCGGTGGCCCGCACGATCCGCGACCTCGACTGCGACGCGCTCATCACCGGCGCCCATCGGGTCGAGGGGCACGCCGAGGTGCCGTCGCATACGGAAGAGCTGCTCCGGGCCACTGACATCGCGGTGGTGGTGCAGCCGTGAATCGGAGGTCAAGGCGGGGGAACGTGCGAAAGGAGAAGGTGGGCGGGAAGGCAAGAACGCAGAAAGTGAACCGTACGCTAACAGACTAGCCCGGGCATCCGCGCCTTCTCGCTCTTCCCGCCCGCTTTCCCCCTTCTCCTTTTACCTTTCCCCTCGTGCTGACCGCCATCGCCCACCTCGACGAATCCTGCCTCGGCAACGGCAAGGAAGGCGCCAACCCGGGCGGCTCGGGTGCGCTCATCGAGATCCGCCACCAGGGCGCCATCGTCCGCCGCGACATCTACATCCACGCCCCCGCCACCACCAACAACCGGATGGCCCTCTCCGGTGCCATTGCGGTGCTGCAGCTGCTGGCGCAGAAGGAAAAGCGCCTGCGGCTCCTCCTCATTTCCGACTCGGAATACCTGGTCAAGGGCGTGCGGGAGTGGGCCCCCGGCTGGATGGCGCGGGGATGGACGCGAAAGGGCGGCCCGATCGAGAACCTCGAGCTCTGGCAGGCGCTGATGAAGTCGGTGACCCTCCACGACGCCCAGTGGACCTGGGTGCGGGGCCACGCCGGCCACCCGAAGAACGAATACGTGAACGACCTGGCCGTCGGCGCCGCCACCAGGCAGGAGACCTCCGCCGGCGTGGTCGAATCGGGGTTCGATACCTGGCTCGCCGGCCAGCGAACGAAGAAGCGCTACCTCGACTACGACCCCGACGCGGCGTTCACCGCCCTCGAGACTCGGCTCGCGGCGGGGGAGCGATTCGCGGTGGCGGAAGTGAGTAAGAAGTAAGAAGTGAGAAGGAGAAGGAGGAGGGGAGAGTGAAGAGTGAAGAGTGAAAAGTGACGAGTGAAGAGGAGGGGACGAGGGGCATCGTTCCCGTCCGTGGGGGTCGCCTGACCACCGAACGTCATCCTGAGCGCAGCGAAGGATCGGCCGGCGTCCACCCGAGAGATCGTTCGGTCGCTGCGCGCCCTCAGGATGATTCCGTCGCCCGTACGCGATCCACCCCCTCTTCTCTCTCACCTGTTCCATCGTCCCTCTTTCCTTCTCCTTCTCCTGCTCCTTCTCCTCCTCTTCCCTCCCCTTTCCCTTTTCCCTTTTCACTCTTCACTTTTCACTTCTTACTTACTCCTTCTCCTTCTCCTCCTCTTCCCTCCCCTTTCCCTTTTCCCTTTTCACTCTTCACTTTTCACTTCTTACTTACCACTCCACCTCACCCCCACCCTCCCCGTCACCAGGTCCCCCGGCACCGCATAGACCTCGGCGCTCAAGCCGAGCGTGGCGCCCGCCATCCAGGTGAGTCCGCCGAAGAGCGAGGGACGGGTATAGTTCCCCTCCACCCGTTGGTTGACGAGGGTGTTGTTCGGGTCGACGCGGAAGCGGGGCATCTCCACCGTGTAGCCGGCGCCGACGTAGGGGCGGAGGCCGCCGCCGTGCAGGCGCCAGTCGACCGCCGCATCGACGCCGACGTTGTTGGGCTGGTAGCTGTCGTTCGAGGGTGCCGGCAGGCCGGCGCACTGCGGCGGGCCCGACGGCTGGATCTGGGCCGCGGTGCAGGTGATGGTGGCGTTCACCTGTCCCACGGTGCCGTGCAGGCGTGCGGTGAGGTGGCGGGCCGCGCCCCACTGCCAGCGCCGGGCGAGCGAAAGGCCGAAGATGTCGGCCTTCACGCCGTTCAGCCGGATGGGGGGGATCCAGCTCAGCTCGAGCACCAGCACCGGCGAGAGGCCGATGGCAATGCGGGGGCGCGGGATCGCTCCGATGAGGTTCACATTCTCCGGCGGCTTGCCGGGCCGGCAGTACGTCGGCGTGGCGACGGCGGAGTCGATGTGCGGGAGGTAGGTGACGTCGACCCCCACCTCGACCTGGCCCCGGGCGAGCCCGGCGGGGGCGGCACCGGGCGAGAGGATGAGCGGCGCCTCGAACTTCCGGAGGAGGCGCGCCTCGTTGGAGCTGTAGGGCAGGTGCCCCAGGGTGCAGTCGGTCTGGGCCGCGAGCGGTGCCGTCCAGGTGATCGCCGTCAGGGCCAGCCAGGTGATCCGCATCGCCGCTCCTTGCTTGACAGGGTATCGCCGCATCCGTAGCCTCAGACGTTCCATACCCGCATCCCGAGCACGCCTTGAGCGACCTTGAACTCCTGTATCGCCGGCTGGTGGACAGCCTGATCGCGGTCGATCCGGCCCGGCTCCACCGTCCGCTCCAGCTGGCTGAACTGTACCAGACCGTCCTGCCGTACCGGGCGGCCCGGCGGGCGCTCAACCTCGATTCCAGCGAAGACTATGACAATCTGCTGCTCCGGCTCTGCGCCGGGGAGGGCGGGTACGTCACCATAGAACCCGAAGAGGCCCAGGTAAGGTTCCAGGCCGAGCTGGCGAGCCCGAGCCCCGACCTCGGTATCCTCCGGGAGTACGCCGCGGCGGAGCTGACCCTGTCCACCGAGCGCCTGGCGTACGCGCTGGGACCGGGACCCGAAGCTGCCTACGCGCCGCCGGAGCCCGAGGAGGAGCTGGAGCCGGAGCCCGCCCCCCACCGGCCCCAGCCGACGGGCCAGGTCCCCTGGACTGTGGATGCGCCGGAGCCGGCCGGCGGCATCATTCCGCTCCGCGAAGGGGCGCCGTCGCGGGAGCGGGACGGGCTCCATCGCTGCAGCTACTGCGGCGGGGCGCTGCCGTCGGGGCGGCAGGTCAATTTCTGTCCCCACTGCGGACAGAGCCAGTCGTTCACCCGCTGCCCCGAGTGCAGCGCCGAGGTGGAGCTGGGCTGGCACCACTGCATCAGCTGCGGCCATCCCATCGGCGACGAGGCGTAACGCCGGGCGCCGTTGCTTGAGGGGGGCGTCCGGCGGGGGCATATTCCAGCCCTATGCCGAATGCCCCCCAGGTCCTGTTCCTCTCCGGTGTTCGCACCGGTTTCGGCGCGTTCGGCGGCACGCTCAAGGATCTCTCCGCCACCGACCTGGGCGTCGTCGCCGCCCGGGCGGCCATCGCGCGTGCCGGGCTCCCGGTCGAGCGCTACGACCACGCGGTGTTCGGCAACGCGCTCCAGACCTCGAAGGACGCGATCTACCTCGCCCGGCACATCGCGCTCCGCGCCGGGCTTCCCATTCCCGTCCCCGCCCTCACCGTCAACCGTCTCTGCGGCTCCGGTTTCGAGTCGATCATCGAGGGCGCCCGCCAGATCCTCCTCGGCGAGAGCCGGGTGGTGCTGGCGGGGGGCACGGAGTCGATGAGCCAGGCGCCACACGTGTTGCGCGGGGCCCGCTGGGGATACCGCCTGGGCCCGACCCCGCCGCTCGAGGACTCCCTCTGGGAAGCGCTCCGCGACACCGAGTGCGACAGGTCGATGGCGGAGACCGCCGAAACGCTGGCGGAGAAGTACGGGATCACCCGCGCCGCTGTCGACGCGTACGCGCTCCGGAGCCAGCAGGCGGCGGACGCAGCGTGGAAGGCGGATGCCTTCGCCGACGAGGTGGTGCCGGTGACGATCCGCGACCGGAAGACGAAGCAGGACGTCGCCTGGGCGCTCGATGAGCACCGCCGGCCCGACACCACGCTCGACGGCCTCGCCAAGCTGCC
>DATIEF010000157.1:0-2577 GCA_035455865.1 Gemmatimonadales bacterium
CGCCGGCTTTCAGGCCCTCAAGCGTCTCGGCCATGTCGCGCATTACTGCTGGCCGGTGGTGAATGGGGGAGCCCCCACCCACCCCGCCTGGCGGGCAGTGGGTTACCCCGGACCCCTCCCCCCTCCAGCCCATCCGCCTCTACCAGTCAGTGCCCGCCGAGTGGAGACCGACATGGTCATCGACGCCGATGTGGTGGTCGTCGGATCCGGCGCCGGAGGCGGCGTGGCGGCCGGAGTACTCGCCGAAGGCGGGCGGCACGTCGTGGTGCTCGAGAGAGGGATCAACCCGGCTCCCGAGGACCTGACGCAGATCGAGGGGGACATGCTCGGCCGGCTGTACCTCGATGGCGGCCTCATGATGACGCAGTCCGGGTCGATCCCGATCCTCGCCGGCGGATGCCTGGGGGGCGGCACCGCGATCAACTACACCACGAGCTTCCCTCTCCCACCTGAGACCCGCGCGGAATGGGACGAGATATCGGGCCTTCGGTTGTTCTCCAGCCCGCGGTTCGGTGATTCGTTGGACCGCGTGATGCGGCAGCTTCGTGTCGGTACGACTTGGTCTACGCCGGGCGAGCGGGACCAGCTGCTGGAACGGGGGTGCCGCGCCCTCGGCTGGCACGTGGGCGTCATCCCGCGAAACGTGAGCGGATGCTGCGAGGGCGTCGAATGCGGTTATTGCGGGTACGGGTGCCGCCACGGCGCGAAAAACTCGACCGCGCGGACCTACCTCGCCGACGCGGCCCGACGGGGTGCGGACATCATCGTGGGCGCCGAGGCAGAGCGGATCTTGATCGAGCAGCGGCAAGTGAGGGGAGTGGCAGTCCGCGCCCGCGGGGAGAACGGTGCCGAACACCGGCTCGTGGTGCGGGCGCCCGTCGTCGTGGTGGCATGTGGATCGATCAATACCCCCGCCCTGCTCCTCCGATCGGGACTGCGCGGTCCCCGCATCGGTCGGGGACTGCGCCTGCATCCGGCCAGTGCCGTCGCCGGAGTCTTCCCGCACCGCGTGGAGCCCTGGACCGGCTCACTTCAGACCCGGTATTCGGATCAATTCGCTTCGATCGATCAAGGCTACGGTGTGAAGTTCGAGACCGCGCCGGTCCACTTCGCCCTGCCGGCGAGTGGATTCGGATGGGAGTCTTCCCGGCGTCACCGGGAGGATATCGGGCGTCTTGGACACACCAGCATCATCGGCTTGCTGCTCCGGGATCGAGATCCCGGACGGGTGACGATCGGGCCGCATGGGGGCCCCCGGGTTCACTACGAGCTTTCCCGATTCGACGAGGCCCATATCCGCCGCGCCATCGTGGGTGGGGCCCAGGCGCTCGCCGCCGCGGGCGCGACGGAGATCTTCTCGCTGCACACGCCTCCAGTCCGCGGCCGACCGGGTACTCCCGGATGGCTGGACCGGTTCGGCCGGGAAGCGGACTCCCGAGGCTACCGCCGGTGCCGGATGTCCTACATCAGTTTCCATCAGATGGCCACGGCGGCCATGGGGGCGACACCCTTGCTGGGCGCCGTGGATGAAGCCGGCGAATCGTTCGAGGTCGGAGGGCTCTACGTCGCCGATGCGGCGGGGTTCCCGACGTCGAGTGGCGTGAACCCCATGATCACGATCATGGCCCTGGCGGACCACGTGGCGCGGGGAATCCTCGAGACGTCCTGATCCCCGCGCCACACACCCGTCACTTCCAAGTCTCGACTTCCCTCATGAACTCGAGGGCCTGCGCCGCGAGGTCCACCGCCGGCGTGCCCGGAGCCTCCGTAAGCGAGGTCACCCGGGTCAGGTTGGTCTGCGCCCTCGTGTACCCAGAATCGGCCGACAACGCCGACTTGTAGGCTTCGACCGCCGCCGTGTAGTGGCCGGTCTTCTCCAGCGCGACCCCAAGCGAGTTCCGGAACGTGGCCGAGTTCGAAAGCTCCACCGCACGAGACAGCGTCTTGAGCGCCTCGTCGTATTCCCCGCGCTCGATTTGCACGAGCCCGAGGTTGTTGATGGACCAGCCATCCTGGTTGTTCAGGACGATGGCGTGCTGGTAGTCGGCGACCGCGGAATCGGTCTGCCCCAGGAAGTCGTGGGCGCGACCCAGGAGCCGGTACGCCGACCCCGAAGTGGAGTCGATCGCGATCACCTGCTGGATCTCGTCGATGGCATCCTTCGCCTTCCCCTGCTCGATCAGCACCCGGGAAAGGTTCAGCCGCGGGGGAAGCTTGGTCGAGTCCTCCGCGATGGCGGCGCGGAATTCGGTCACGGCTCCATCCCGGTCGCCACCACGCCAGGCGGTGACCGCCAGCTTGTAGTGGCTGACGGTTGGGGGCGTCGGGCCCGGGGGGGTGACCGGCACGGCCGGACCAGTCGGCGTCGCCTTGGTGCTGGTCGGCAGTGAAGCGGTCGTGGTGTCGGTCGTCGACTTGTGGCCACAGCCGACGGCGAACGCGGCGGCACCCATGGCCAGCACAACCAGTGTGATGCCGACGGCGCGGCGAGTGGGCGAAGGCTCGAAGCCTTCGGCGAGCGAGAAGCGATACATGCGTCCTCCAGGACGGGGTTGCCGTCACTAGAGGCACGTCAGG
>DATIEF010000158.1:0-4745 GCA_035455865.1 Gemmatimonadales bacterium
CGCTCGCGCGGCGGGTCATCGAGGACAGCCACGGCGGCACCATCGACCTCGAAACGTCCGAGCACGGCGCCAGCTTCGTGATCAGGATGCCGCACTACCCGGCCGAGAGCGGGGAGTGGCCGACGGCGACGTAGGGCCTCACCCCCCGGCCCCCTCTCCACGCTGATGCCAAGCCTCACCCCCAGCCCGCTCTCCCCGTGACGCGAAGCCTCACCCCCCGGCCCGCTCTCGACGCTGACGCGAAGCCTTATCCCTCAGGCTCCGGCGCCAGCCAAGCCTCACCCCCCGACCCCCTCTCCACCCTGACGGGCGGAGAGGGGGAGCGCATCACGTTGGTGACGATCCTATCGAATGTGGTCGCGGCTACGTCATTGTTTCGTACCCGGATCACCGTCAGGCCGAGTGCCTGAAGAGCGGCAGTGCGAAGCTGATCTTTCTCCGCCTGATCGGGTTCGGCGTGGATCGCTCCGTCCAGTTCAATGACGAGTTTGAGCTGCGGGCAGTAGAAGTCCACGATGAAGTCGCCCAGTGGCTCCTGGCGCTTGAACTTCAGCCCTTTGCAGCGACGGGCGCGAAGCATCTCCCACGCCAGCTTCTCGGCGTCAGTGGCCTGTCGGCGCAGGTGCCGAGCAAGCTCGACTTCACGTTTGGTAGCCATTCCGCAAGATCGGATCGGCCACGCATCAACGCGTCACCATTTTTCGACCGCTGGTACCCGAACCGACGCCCCCCTCTCCGCCCGTCAGGGTGGAGAGGGGTCGGGGGTGAGGCTTTCGCGGTCGGGCCGAACCCTGCTCACAGGCGATCTATGCTGGAATGGCCTGCTTCCGAAGCAGATCGGGCCACCGTGCCGCCTGCGCGAAAATGATGCCGGTCTCCACCGAAGTGCGATTATCTTCCCGCCGTGTCCGCCTCCTCCGACGCCGAAATGCTCGCCTCCCTGAACCCCGCCCAGCGCGAGGCGGTGGAGCACGTCACCGGCCCCGCGCTGGTGGTGGCGGGCGCCGGGTCCGGCAAGACCCGCGTCCTCACCCTCCGGATCGCGCGGCTTATCGACGAGCACGGCGTCCCGCCGGAACGGATCCTCGCGGTCACCTTCACCAACAAGGCCGCCGGCGAAATGAAGGGCCGCGTCGGCCGGCTCCTCGAACGCGACCCGGCCGGGCTCTGGATCGGCACCTTCCACTCGATCTCGGCCCGCCTCCTCCGCCGCGAGGCGGAGCACCTGGGCTTCACCCGCCAGTTCACGATCTACGACGAGGACGACCGCAACTCCCTCATCGGCCGCATCCTCGACCAGCTGGGCCACGACAAGAAGAAGTTCACCCCGCGCGGCGTGGCCGGGATCATCTCGGGCGCCAAGAACCGGATGAGCACGCCCGCCGAGCTCAAGGCCTCCGCTCCCTTCGACCGCTTCGTCCAGGTGGCGGCGGAGGTGATGGACGCGCTCGGCCCCGCGCTCCAGGCCCAGAACGCGATGGACTTCGACGACCTCCTGCTCCACCCGGTGCGGCTCTTCCACGAGCGCCCCGACCGCCTGGCCGCGTGGCAGGAGCGCTTCTCGTTCGTCCTGGTCGACGAGTTCCAGGACACCAACGCCGCGCAGTACCGCCTGGTGCGCTTCCTCGGCAAGGGCGGGAACGTCTTTGCCGTGGGCGATGACGACCAGTCCATCTACGGCTGGCGCGGCGCCGACGTGCGCAACATGCAGGAGTTCCAGCGCGACTTCCCCGGTACCCGCGTCATCCGGCTGGAAGAGAACTACCGCTCCACGCCCTCGGTGCTCGAGGCCGCCAACGCCGTCATCGCCGAGAACAAGGGACGGATCGGGAAGACGCTCCGCACCACGCGCCGGGGCGGGGAACCGGTGACCGTCGTGGCTGCCGCCGACGAGCGCGACGAGGCGGAGTGGGTGGCCAAGGAGTTCGGCGCCCGCCGGGCCGAGTGGGACTGGAACGCGATGGCGGTGCTTTACCGCACCAACGCCCAGAGCCGGGCGCTCGAGGAGGCGCTCCGCCGTTCGGGCACGCCCTACCGGATCGTCGGCGCCATCAGCTTCTACGACCGCCGCGAGGTCAAGGACCTGCTGGCCTACCTCCGCCTGGTGGCCAACCCCGCGGACGACGAGGCGTTCCTCCGCGCGGTCAACGTCCCGCGCCGCGGCATCGGCGATACGAGCCTCGACCAGGTCGAGTCGGTGGCGCGCCAGTGGAAGAAGTCGCTCCTCGAGGCCGCCCGCGCCGCCGACCGCATCCCCGACCTCCGGCCCAACGTCCGCAACGCGCTGATGGCCTTTGCCGAGCAGGTGGACCGGCTGATGACCAGCGCTGCGGTCCAGGCGCCGGCGCAGGTGCTCGAATCGCTGATCGATGCCATCGGCTACGAGAAGCACCTCCTCGACGAGGGCCCCGAGGGCGCCGACCGGTGGGAGAACGTCCGCGAACTCGTGGCCGGCGCCGCCGAATGGTCGGAAGAGGTGGAGGAGGGCGCCGAGGGGACGCCGTTGGAGCGTTTCCTCGAGGAGGCGGCGCTGCTCTCGAGCCACGACAAGATCAGTGGCACCGAGGAAGGGGTCACGCTGATGACCCTCCACACCGCCAAGGGGCTCGAGTGGCCGGTGGTGGTGATGGCCGGGATGGAGGACGGGCTCTTCCCGCTGGCGCGCGCGGAGGAGACCCCCGACGGCGTCGAGGAGGAACGCCGCCTGGCGTACGTCGGGATCACCCGGGCGCGGGATAAGCTCTTCCTCACGTGGGCCCGTTCCCGGCGGCGCGGCGGCCAGCTCCTGCCGGGGATCCAGAGCCGCTTCCTCCGGGCCCTCCCGGCCGGCACTATAGAGGAGAAGCGGACGGGCGGGTGGGCGCAGGGACGCAGGGACGCAGGGCGGGGCTGGCGGGGCGGCAGCGCGTGGGAGGATCAGAAAGTCGGGTTCGGCTGGCTCGAGACCGAACCTTCCGCGCCTGCGCCCGTGCGTCCCTCCGGCACTGCGCCGGCGCCCGCGGAGAACGACGACGCGCCCCGGTACGTGAAGGGCGAGCGGGTCAAGCACCGGAAGTTCGGCAGCGGCGTCATCCAGGGGCTGGCGGGCGTGGGGCGGGAGCTCAAGGTGACGGTCCGGTTCGACGACGAAGAGGCAGGCGTCAAGCAGCTGCTCGTGGCCTATGCCGGGCTCGAGCGCGATCGCGACTGGGAGAGCGCATGACCATCGACAAGCAGGTCATCCACCACATCGCCGGGCTCGCGGAGCTCGCGGTCAACGACGCTGAAGCCGCGGCGCTGGCGTCCCAGCTCGAGCGGATCGTCGGGATGGTGGCCCAGCTCCAGGACGCCGACGTCCCCGCCGACGCCCCGGAGTTCGTGGCCGGCCCCGACCGGGTGACGCTCCGCGACGACGTGGTGGCGCCCGAGAAGCTCCACCGCACCCCGGAGATGCTCACCACCGGCTTCCAGCACGGCCTCTACGTGGTGCCCCGCCTCGGCTCCCAGGAGCACGCCGAATGACGGCGGTCAAGAACATCAGCGACGCGGTCCGCACCGGCCGCACCACGGCGGCCCGCTCGGCGGAGCACGTCGCCCGGCTCCTGATCGATTCGGACGACAAGGGGTTGAACGCCGCCCTCGACTGGAGCCCCGAGTACCTGGCGCACGAGGCCCGGCGGATCGACCACCACTCGACCAAGGGGCGGCTGGCCGGCGTGCCGGTGGCGGTCAAGGACAACATCGCCACGCTCGACCTCCCTACCACCTGCGCCTCCCGGATCCTCGACGGCTACGTGAGCCCCTTCGAGGCCACCGTGGTCCGGCGGCTCCGCGAGGCCGGCGCCTACGTGGCCTGCAAGGCCAACCTCGACGAATTCGCGATGGGCAGCTCCACCGAGTGGTCGGCATTCGGGCGGGTCCACCATCCGCTCGACCACTACCGGATCCCCGGCGGCTCCTCTGGCGGCTCGGCGGCGCTGGTGGCCGCTGGCGTGACCCCGGTGGCGCTCGGCTCCGAGACCGGCGGCTCGGTCCGCCAGCCGGCGAGCTTCTGCGGCGTCGTGGGCGTCAAGCCGACGTACGGCCGGGTGAGCCGCCACGGCCTCGTGGCCTTCGGTTCCTCGCTCGACTGCGTGAGCCCCTTCGGCGAAAAGGTCGACGACGCCGCGCGGATCCTGGCCGTCATCAGCGGCCACGACCCGCTCGATGCCACCACCGCCGACCGCCCGCCGCTCACCCTCGACGAGCCGCGCCGCGACCTGACGGGTCTCACGATCGGCCTTCCGCGGGAGTATTTCCCGGCCGACCTCCACGCCGGCGTCCGCGCCGCGCTCGACCAGACCATCGCCAAGGTCCGGGAACTCGGCGCCACGGTGCGGGAGGTGTCGCTCCCGTACACCCGGTTCGCGGTGCCCGCGTATTACATCGTGGCGCCGGCCGAGGCGGCGGCCAACCTGGCCCGCTTCGATGGTGTGCGCTACGGCCCCCGCGGCGGCGCCGCCAACGCCGACTTGAACCAGATGTACCGCGACACCCGCGGCCGCGGCTTCGGTCCCGAGGTCCGGCGCCGGATCCTGGTGGGCACCTACGTGCTGAGCGCCGGCTACCACGGCCAGTACTACCACCGGGCCCAGCAGGTCCGGGGGCTCATCGCGCGGGATTTCGACACCACGTTCGCGGCCGGCGTCGACCTCCTGCTCACCCCGACGACGCCGACGCCGGCCTTCAAGGCCGGGGAAAAGATGGGCGACCCGGTGTCCATGTAC
>DATIEF010000159.1:0-2306 GCA_035455865.1 Gemmatimonadales bacterium
CGAAGATCTGACCGCACTTCTGCGCGCCTTCGCCGGAATCGGAGACGATCTCGATCGTGTGTTCGGCCTTCCGGAGCGCGCGCGCGGTGCGGCGGGACCGGGGGGCGGGTCGGGTGGCGGTCACGAGGGGAGGGTCCTCACGAGTGGAGCCGCGGGCGGGAGCGGCTCGCGCGGGTCGGTGGAACGGCGTCCGCGCAGCATCGCGAGCTCGCCCAGGAGCTCTTCATACAGGGAGATGTCGAGCAGCACCGCCGCGCAGCGGCCGTGCTGGGTCAGGATGAGCGGGTGCTTGGTGGCGCGGATCTGCTGGAGGAACGCCGAGGCGTGCGCCCGGAATTCGGTGACCGGGCGGACATCCTGGGAGGGACTCAGTCGGAGCGTCCTGCGGTTCGTCACAGTGTACGCCTGCCGGTACGCGGAGAATGACGGTGCCGGAGGTTGTCACCCACGCCCTGAAGGGGGCGTGAAGGGGCGATGAGCAGGTAGGGAAGGGGGCCCGAAGACCCCCTGAAGGAGGGTCAGAGCCGCTCGAACTTGGCCTGGAAGAAGCGGAGGTACTTCGGTTCGTAGGTCATCCGGAGGCCGCGGGTCTCGCGCCGCCGGTCGTAGATCGACTTGATCGACTCGGCCACCACGTCCATGTGGGCCTGGGTGTACACGCGGCGGGGGATGGTGACCCGGGTGAGCTCGAGCTTCGGGTGGTAGTGGTCGCCGGTCTTGGGGTCGCGGCCCGCGCTCACGATCCCCCGTTCCATCGTGCGGATCCCCGAGTCGAGGTAGAGCTCCGCCGCCAGCGTCTGGGCCGGGAATTGATCCTGCGGGATGTGGGGGTAGAACGCCTTGGCGTCGAGGAAGATCGCGTGGCCCCCGACCGGCAGGACGATCGGGATGTCCCAGTCGGTCAGGAGCTCGCCCAGGTAATGCACCTGGCCCACGCGGGAGCGGATGTGGTCGTCCTCGAGCGACTCCGCGATGCCGACGGCCATCGCCTCCATGTCGCGCCCCGCCATCCCGCCGTAGGTATGGAGCCCCTCGTAGACGACGATCAGGTTCCGGAGCTCCTCGAAGAGCGTCCAGTCGTTGACCGCGAGCCACCCGCCGATGTTGACCAGGTTGTCCTTCTTGCCGCTCATCCAGGCGCCGTCGGTCTGGTCGCAGAACTCGCGCACGATCTTCGCGATCGGCACGTCGGCGTAGCCGGGTTCCCGCTGCTGGATGAAGAAGGCGTTCTCGGCCAGGCGGGTGGCGTCGAGGAAGAGCCGGATCTTGTGGCGATCGCAGAAGGCGCGGAGCGCCTTCACGTTGGCCATCGACACCGGCTGGCCTCCCGCCATGTTGACCGTGGCGGCCAGGCTCACGTAGGCGATCCGGCCCGCTCCTTCCTTCTGCACCAGCGCCTCGAGCTTCTGGAGGTCGACATCCCCCTTGAAGGGGTGGAGGCTCGTGGTGTCGTGCGCCTCGTCGACGATGATGTCGACGAAGACGCCGCCCGCCAGCTCCTGGTGCAGGCGGGTGGTGGTGAAGTACATGTTGCCGGGCACGAACTGGCCGGGAGTGATCGCCGCCCGGCTCAGCAGGTGCTCGGCACCGCGACCCTGGTGGGTGGGCAGGATGTGGGCGTATCCATAATGCTGCCGCACCGCCGCCTCGAGCCGGTAGAAGCTCCGGCTCCCGGCATACGCCTCATCGCCCACCATCATCCCGGCCCACTGCCGGTCGCTCATGGCGCCGGTGCCGCTGTCGGTCAGCAGGTCGATGTAGACATCGTCGGCGTGCAGGAGGAAGGTGTTGTAGCTCGCCGCCTCGAGCGCGCGGGAGCGCTCCTCGGCCGAGATACGGCGGATCGGCTCGACCATCTTGATGCGCCACGGTTCGGCCCAGCTGCGGCGGCCGAACTGCTGGCCCATCGTCTGCGGCATCGCGTGCATCAGGCGCTCGGCATTGAAGGAGCGGGGGCGGGGGGAAGGACCGCCTACGCTAGCCGGGCGCGATTAAAGAAATCCACAAGTCAGATGGAAGGGCCGCTCATCGAAGGGCGGATGCCCGTCTCAGGGCAGCACCTTGAGGACCACGGCGGTCGACGGATGTCCCCGGCGGTCAGTCATCCTGGGCAGTGCTTCGACGAAGAACACGGCCTCGCCCGCGGCCACCGCTTCGAACGTGCCCGATCGAAATGCGTAGACCGACGATCTGGGCATGATGAACGTCGGGGAGAACGGTTCGACCCGGTGGCCCGAACTGTCGAGCGCCACGACCGACACCAAGCTGGCGGGTGGCGTACGTTCGCCAACGTGGAGAATGACGGT
>DATIEF010000160.1:0-7049 GCA_035455865.1 Gemmatimonadales bacterium
GCGCAACATGTCGATGGTGATCGGCCCGAAGTAGGGGCGCAGCACCCATGATCGGATCGTAGGGGCGCAGCATGCTGCGCCCGTGCCGGGCGCAGCGGACGGCGCCCCCATTATCGGAGAATGCAATGCCGAAGCAGAAGACGAAGCGCGCGGCGATGAAGCGCTTCAAGCGCACCGGGGGCGGCAAGCTCAAGCGCTACCACGCGAACCACTCGCACATCCTGACCAAGAAGGCGCGCAAGCGGAAGAACAAGCTCAAGAAGGGTGCCTACGTGAGCTCCGCCGATTTTCCGCGCGTCAACCGTCTTCTTTTGGCCTGAGGAGCTCAGACCATGCCCCGCGTCAAGAACGGCGTAGCCCACCACGCCCGCAAGAAGAAGATCATGAAGGCCGCCAAGGGCGGCTTCCAGTCGCGCAGCAAGCTGTACAAGGCGGCCAAGGAGAACGTCGAGCGGGGGATGAAGTACGCCTACCGCGACCGGCGCCGGAAGAAGGGCGATTTCCGCTCCCTCTGGATCATGCGGATCAACGCCGCGGCCCGGATGCACGGCCTGAGCTACAGCCGCTTCATGGCAGGGCTCAAGGCGGCGGGCGTCGAGGTCAACCGCAAGGTCCTCGCCGACCTCGCGGTGCACGACGCGGAGGCGTTCGCCAAGTTCGCCGAGCTCGCGACCGCCAAGGCAGGGGCGTAACCCCGCACGCGTCCGCCGGTCCCCGCCGGGGTCCGGTAACGCCAGGTTCCCGTGGGGTCGCCCGCCACCGGCGGTCGGCCCCACGTGCGCATCCCGCTTCCACGGTTCGGTGACACCCCTGATGACCGAACATCCCGTCCTCGCGGCCCTCGCGCCGCGCCTCGCCCTCGTTCCCTCCCTCGACGCCGCCCAGCTCGAGGCGGAGGAGACGGCCGTCCTCGGCCGCAAGAGTGGCGCCCTCTCCGCGCTCCTGAAGCAGCTGGCCGAGCTGCCGGAGGAGGAGCGCCGGCGCGTCGGCCAGGCGGCCAACCACCTGAAGGCGCAGTTCGAGGTGGCCTTCGCCGAGCGGCGGGGCGCGCTGGCCCAGGCCGGCGCCGAGGCGGCCCGCGCGAGCGTCGACCTCACGATGCCCGGCCGCGGCCGCTGGGTCGGCAGCCTCCACCCCGTCACCCAGGTGATGGACGAGATCCTCGGCATCTTCCGGGAACTCGGCTTCGTCCGCGTGGTCGGCCCCGAGGCCGAGACCGAGTGGCACAACTTCACCGCGCTCAACTTCCCGAACGACCACCCGGCGATGGACCTCCACGACACGTTCTACGTGGACACCGGCGACCGGCGCGCCACCGAGCACGACCGCCGCCGTGGCCGGAGCTCGGGGCTCTTCCCGGCGCAGGAACGCCGCAGCGTCCCCGACCGCCGCCGCCCCGACGTGGGCCAGGTGCTCCTCCGTACCCACACCTCGCCGGTGCAGGTGCGCACCCTCCTCCAGCACCGCCCGCCGATCCGCGCGGTGATGCCGGGGATGGTCTACCGCAAGGAACCCTTCGACCAGTCGCACGCGCCGGCCTTCCTCCAGCTCGAAGGGCTGGTGGTGGACGACGGCGTGTCCTTCGTCGACCTCAAGGCCACGCTCACGCACTTCGCCCGGCGGTTCTTCTCCGCCCGCACCAGCGTGCGCTTCCGCCCCTCCTACTTCCCGTTCACCGAGCCCTCGGCCGAGATGGACGTCGAGTGCCAGCTCTGCGGCGGCGCGGGATGCGGCGCCTGCAAGGGCACCGGGTGGATGGAGATCCTGGGCTGCGGGATGGTGCATCCGCACGTGCTCCGCAACTGCGAGGTGGACCCGGAGCGCTACACCGGCTTCGCCTTCGGGATGGGCCCCCAGCGGATGGCGATGCAGCGCTACGGCATCACCGACATCCGGCTGCTCTACTCGGGCGACATGCGCTTCCTCTCCCAGTTCACCGGCTAAGGCGATGAAGCTCTCCCGGAAGTGGCTGGAGGCCTTCCTCCGCCGGCCCCTCGAGTTGCAGGACACCGTGCGCCGCCTGGCCCTCCTCGGCGCGCCGGTGGACGCCATCGAGCCGCTGCACCAGGAGCTCGAAGGGGTGGTCGTGGCGCTGGTGGACGAGGTACGTCCCCATCCCAACGCCGACCGGCTCCGCCTCTGCACCGTGGACGACGGCTCCGGCGAACGGCGCCAGGTGGTCTGCGGCGCGCCCAACGTCACGGCGGGGAAGCGCTACCCGTTCGCGCGCGTCGGCGTGACGCTTCCCGGCGGCGTCACCCTCGACAAGCGGAAGATCCGTGGCGAGCTCTCCGAAGGGATGCTCTGCTCCGCCCGCGAACTCGGCCTGGGCCAGGACCACGACGGGATCCTCGAGCTCGACCTCACCGTGGCGCCCGGCACCCCGTTCCTCGACGCGATGCCGATCCGCGACGACCGGCTGGTCATCGACGTCACCCCCAACCGGCCCGACCTCCTGGGCCACAAGGGCGTGGCGCGCGAGCTGGCCGCCAGCTTCGGCGTGCCGCTCCGGCTCCCGGAGATCCCCGGTGCGGAGCTCCTCGACGTGCCGCCGGCCACCCGGAGCGAAGGCGCGCCGGTGGTGCTCGACGGCGTCCGCGTGGCGCTCGAGGACCGGCTCGGCTGCCATCGGCTCCTCGCCGCCGTCATCCGCGGCGTCAAGGTCGGGCCCTCGCCGGCGTGGCTCGCGGATCGGGTGTCGGCCGCGGGGATGCGGAGCATCAACAACGTGGTCGACGCGACCAACTACGTGATGCTCGAGCTCGACCACCCGATGCACGCGTACGACCTCGCCAGGCTGCAGGGGCCGACGCTCTGGGTCCGCCGGGCCCGCCATTCCGAGACCGTCATCACGCTGGACGACGAGGCGCGGGTGCTCGATCCCGGCATCACCGTCATCGCCGACGAGCGCGGCGCCATAGGCGTCGCCGGGGTGATGGGGGCGGCGCACGTCGAGGTCACCGACGCGACCACCGACCTGGTGCTCGAGTGCGCCTGGTTCGAGCCGCGGGGGATCCGCCGGACCCGGAAGCAGCTCGAGATCTCGACCGAGGCGAGCTTCCGCTTCGAGCGCGGTGTCGACCTCTGGGGCGCCGGGGACGCGCTCCGCCGCTGCATCGAGATCATCCTCGCCACGGCCGGCGGCACGATGAGTGTGCCACCCGCCGACATCTGGCCGATGGCCGCGCACCCGCCGCGCGTGTTCCTCCGCCCGGCGCGCGTCACCCGCGTGCTCGGCGTCGAGCTTCCGGTGGCCCGGATCGAGCAGTACCTCACCGCCATCGGCGCCACCGTGCTCGCCAAGCCGGATGACGCGCGCATCGCGGTCGACGTGCCGGGATGGCGTCCCGACCTGGTCGAGGAGATCGACCTGATCGAGGAAGTGGCGCGGATGCACGGGTACGACGCCTTCCCCGGCGAACTCCGCCCCTTCCGCCTGGGCGAGCTGGCCGATGCCACCATCGAGGTCGCGGCCGACCGGGTGCGCCGCGGACTCTCGGCGCTCGGGCTCTCGGAGGCGCAGTCGCTCCCGTTCTCCGCCGGCGACGGGCAATGGAGCGTCAAGCTCCGCAATCCGCTCGCCGCCGACGAGGGGTTCCTCCGCCGTCGCCTCATTCCCGGCCTCGTCCGCCAGGTGGAGCTCAACTGGGCCAACCAGGTCGGTGCGGTGCGGCTCTTCGAGGTGGGTACCGTGTTCGTCAGTGGCGGGCCGGGGCAGCCGCCGTCGGAAGAGCGGCGCGTGGCCGGCGTGGTGACCGGTCCGCGCGGGCCCCAGCATTGGTCCAATTCTGCGGCCAAGGTGTACGACAGGTGGGATGTGAAGGGTCTTTTCGAGTCGGCGGTGGCTCTGGCGCACCCCGACGCCCTTGTGCAAGTTGAAGGCGACGAATGGGTTGCGGTGACTCCTGACGGCCAGGTCGTGGGCCGCGCGGGGGTGCAGGCCGCCGATGCGCCGCCCTGGGCCGATCCGCTCTTCGGCTTCGAGCTCTCGCTCGATCCGGCGCCCCGGTTCCCGGTCCGGTTCCGGCCGCTCCCGGCCTTCCCGGCGGTGGAGCGCGACCTCTCCCTCACCGTGCCGGACGAGGTGCCCGCGGTCCGGCTCGAGCGGGTGGTGGCGCGCGCGGCCGGAGACCACCTCGAGGCGATCGGCGTGCGCGACGAGTATCGCGGACCCAAGGTGCCCGCGGGGAACCGGGGGCTCACGCTCCGGCTCACCTTCCGCGATGCGGGCCGCACGCTCCGCGATTCCGAGGTCGACGGTGCCGTCAACCGGGTGATGTCCGCCCTGCTGCGGGAGGCCGGTGTCCAGCTACGAACGTCCTGACTTCGGGGCCCTCGACGACCTCGAGCGCCTCCTCCGCCACGTGGGCGATGAGCTGGCCGCGTGGCGCCGGCGCTCGCTGCGCGCGGAGCAGGAGCTCACCGACCTCAAGGCGAAGGGCGGGATGCTGGCGGGGCCGGAGCTGGTGCAGGTGCGCCAGCGCGTGGCCGACCTCGAGGCCGAGAACCAGGCGCTCCGCACCCGGCTCGACGCCGCCACCGAACGGGTGCGCGGGCTGATCCAGCGCCTGGCGTTCCTGGAGCGTGACCTCGAGGATGGTGCCGCGTGACGGCCTCCAAGCAGGCGGTCAAGGTCTGGATCGGCGGCGACGAGTACACCGTCCGCTCCGAGCTGCCGGCCGAGTACACGAAGGAGGTCGCGGCGTACCTGGACGCGGCCCTGAAGCGGGTGCGGGAGATGCTCCCGACCCTGGATGCCCAGAAGGCGGCGGTGCTGGCGGCGCTGGCCATCACCGACGAGCTGTTCCAGGCCCGGCGCGGCGACCGCGAGGTGGCGGCACGCCTGACGGCCCTGGCGGATGACGTGGCGCGGATCCTCCCGCCGGCCAAGCGCGGGGAGCGGACCTCCGCGGCGGGCGCATTGACCCTGAACGACCGATCCTGACCGGTTGACCATCCCGCGGCCCCCGGCCGCGTGGGAGATAGATCGATGTCCAACGACCTGCTGTTCTCGATGCTGGGCGGCCTCGTCGCCGGCCTGCTCGTCACCCTCCTGCTCACCTTCCTCTATATCCGGCGCGAGAAGCGGAGCGCCCGCGGGATCGAGGCGTCCGCCCGCGCCGACGCCGAGAAGCTCGTGGCGGAGGCTGCCCGCACGGCCACCGCCGCGCGCGAGGAGCTGATGCTCGAGGGGCGGAGTGCGCTCCTCAAGCTCCGCGAGGAGCTGGAGCAGGAGGTCCAGCGCCGGCGGGACGAGCAGGGGCGGCTGGAGCGGCGGGTGGAGGAGCGCGACCGGGAGCTGGAGCAGCGCGGCCGCCAGGTGCAGCAGCAGGAGCGCGCCTTCCAGGACCGCGAGGCGGCGCTCAAGCGGCGGGAGCAGGACCTCGACCAGCGCGCGCAGGAGCTCGACCAGCGCCGCGGCGAGGAGCAGGCCCGGCTCGAGAAGCTGGCCGGCCTCACCGCCGAGGAGGCCAAGCGGGAGCTGGTGCACCGGGTGGAGGACGAGGCCCGGAGCGAGGCCGCCGCCCTGGCGCGCGACATCAAGGAGCAGGCCAAGCGGGGCGCGGAACGTGACGCGCGCCGGATCATCGCGATGAGCATCCAGCGGGTGGCCGCCGAGGCCACGGCCGAGAGCACCGTGGCCGCCGTGACGCTCCCGAGCGACGAGATGAAGGGGCGGATCATCGGGCGCGAGGGCCGGAACATCCGCGCCTTCGAGACCGCCACCGGCGTCGACGTGATCATCGACGACACGCCGGACACGGTGGTCATCTCCTGCTTCGAGCCGGTGCGGCGCGAGGTGGCACGCCGGGCGCTCGAGGCGCTCATCGCCGACGGACGCATCCACCCGGGCCGGATCGAGGAGGTCGTGGCCAAGGCGCAGAAGGAGCTCGAGGCCCAGCTGGTGGAACTCGGCGAGCAGGCCGCCTACGAGACCGGCGTCCACGGGCTCCATCCCGAGCTCATCAAGTTCGTCGGCCGGATGCGCTACCGCACCTCCTACGGCCAGAACATCCTCGAGCACTCGAAGGAAGTGGCGTTCCTCGCCGGGATGATGGCGGCGGAGCTCAAGCTCGACATCGCCCTGGCCAAGCGTGGCGCGCTCCTCCACGACGTGGGCAAGGTGCTGACCCACGAGCACGAGGGTACCCACGTGGAGCTCGGCGTCGAGCTGGCGCGCAAGTACGGCGAGACCGCGGCGGTGGTCGGCATCATCCACGCCCACCATGACGACGTGCCGCACGAGAGCGCCGAGTCGGTGCTGGTCCAGGCCGCCGACGCCATCAGCGGCTCCCGCCCCGGCGCCCGGCGCGAGGCCTTCGAGACCTACGTCAAGCGGCTCACCAAGCTCGAGGAGATCGCCAACGGGTACGCCGGCGTCGAGAAGACGAACGTCATCCAGGCGGGGCGCGAGGTGCGGGTCATCGTGACCCCCGACCGGGTGGACGACGCGCAGGCGGCCCAGCTCTGCGAGTCGATCGCCCGGCGCATCGAGGGCGAGGTCCAGTATCCCGGCCAGATCAAGGTCGTGGTCGTCCGCGAGAGCCGGGCGGTGGACTTCGCGCGATGACGGCACGGATCATCGACGGCGCGGCGCTCGCGAAGACCCTCCGCGCCGAGATGGCCGACGACGTCCGCCGGCTCACTGCCCTCGGCCGCCGGCCGGGACTCGCCGCCGTCCTCGTGGGCGACGACCCCGCCAGCCAGTCCTACGTCCGCAGCAAGGGGAAGGCGTGCGAGGAGGCGGGGATGCTCTCGCGCACCGTGCTCCTCCCGGCCACCACGCCGGAGGCGGAGCTCCTGGAGCTCATCGACCGGCTCAATGTCGACCCTGAGATCCACGGGATCCTGGTCCAGCTCCCGCTCCCGAAGCAGATCGACACCGAACGCGTCCTCCTCCGGGTCTCCCCGACGAAGGACGTCGACGGCTTCCACCCGATCAACGTCGGACGCCTCGTCCTCGGCGACCCGAAGGCGTTCCGTCCCGCCACCCCCTGGGGCATCATCCAGATGCTGCTGCGCGAGAAGATCGAGACGAAGGGCGCCCA
>DATIEF010000161.1:0-2871 GCA_035455865.1 Gemmatimonadales bacterium
GTCCGCGGCGCTGACCCAGCTTCTCGGCCTCCTCGACCAGGCGTACGGTCCGCTCACCCCGGCGGAGCAGCTCGTCGCCGCGCGGGCCGCCACTCGCGCCGGCCAGGCGGCCCGCGCAGTGACCGGGTTCGACGCCGCCCGGGCCGCGCACCTCGGCACTGCGGACGACCGACTCGCCCGGGCCGCGATGCTGGTGCGGTCGGGACAGGTCACCGCCGGGGCCGCGGCGTACCGAGCGCTCGCCAACGACCGCCTGCTCGGCGCACGGGCGCTCTATGAGGAAGGCCGGGCGCTCCTCCGGCTTCCGGATCACGCCTCCGGGATCCGGGTGCTCGAGGCCGTCGTCCGCCGGCACCGGAACGACTCGACCCTCGCGGCGTCGGCGCTCTTCCTCCTGGCCGGTGAGGACGCCGATCGCGGGAATGACGCCGCCGCCCGCCGCCGCTGGGGCGAGCTGGCCCACCGGTATCCGGCGGACCGCCTGGCGCCTGCCGCGCGCTTCCAGGCCGACATCATCAGCTTCGTGCGGCGCGAGTTCACCCGGGCGGCGCGCGGCTTCGACAGCCTCCGGGCTCCGGGGACCGAGGCGGCCGAGGCGAACGCCGCCGGGTACTGGGCGGGGCGGGCGTGGGCCGCCGCCGGGAAGCCGGACACGGCGAGCGCCCGCTGGCGCGAAGTGATGGACCTGGCGCCCGAGTCGTACTACGCCGGCACCAGTGCGGCACGACTGGGCATCGTGGCGCCGCCGATCCGGGAGCCGGGCCCGCCCGCGCCGGTGCCGGGCTACATCGCGCGGGCGGAGCGGCAGCTCGCACTGCTCGACGCCACCGGGCTCGATCTCGAGGCCCGGTGGGAACGCGAGATGTTGGGCGCCGCCACCGGGGGTCCGGACACGCTCATCGCGGCGGCCGGCGTGCTGCTCAATGAGGACGCGCCGGCGCTCGCCGGGCGGCTGGCCCGATCGGCGCTCCTCCGGCCCGGCGTCGACTCGGCCCGGGCGCTCCGGCTCCTCTATCCGCTCGACGCCCGGGACGCCCTGTCGCGCGAGGCCGCTCGCCGCTCCCTCGACCCCGCGTTCGTCGCCGCGCTGATCCGCCAGGAATCGGGCTTCGACCCGGAGGCGGTGTCAGGGGCCGGCGCCCGCGGGATGATGCAGGTCATGCCGACGGTCGGCGCCGCGCTCGCCCGCCGGCTCCACTTCCCGCTCTGGGACCCGGTGCTCCTCTTCCAGCCCGACGTCAACCTCGAGATCGGGATGGCACAGCTCCGGAATCTCCTGGACCGCTTCCAGGACCCCGCGCGGGTCCTGGCGGCGTACAACGCCGGCGGCGCCAACGTGCTCGCCTGGGAACAGCGCGCCGGCGTGCGGGATCCCGATGTGTTCATCGAACGGATCCCGTTCCCCGAGACCCGCGACTACGTCCGGACCATCTTCCGCAACCGGGAGATGTACCGGCGGTTGTATGGATGGTGATTAGTAAGAAGTAAGAAGTAAGAAGGTAGAAGGGGGAGGGAGGAGTGAAGAGTGAAAAGGGAAAAGGGAAGAGGGAAAAGGGGAGCGGGAAGAATGAAAAGGGGAGTGGGGAAGCGGGGGTGGATGCGTCTGCGGAGTCATCCTGCCTGTCCTGAGCGCCGCGCCTTCCCTTCGGCAAGCTCAGGGCAGGCGCTCCGCACAGGATGACACCTCTTGCGCGCCGGGCTTCGCCCACCCTACCGCCTTACCGCCCTACCGCCTTACCGCCTCATTCAGCCCGATCGCCGCGTTGAGCCAGCGTACCAGCGGGAGGAGGGTGCGGTAGCGGCGTTCGAGCAGGGCGGGGAGGTCGCGGCGGAAGACCGCCGACTCGGGGAGCTCGGTCGACACGGTGAAGGACTGGTGGCGGAGCCAGCGTTCGGCGGGGTGGCCGGGGGCGGTGCCGCGGGGGAGGCGCTTGAGCATCCCTTCGGTGCTGAGCGGGCCGAAGGTACGCCGGAGCGCGGGTGCGTCGACGACCCGCGCGAACGATGCCGGGTCCTCGGCCAGTGCCTCGCGGATCCGGTCGAGCGCAGGGCGGGGGGGCATCCAGAATCCGCCGGCGACGTAACAGGAGCCCGGCTCGACGTGGAAGTAGAAGCCGGCGCCGCCGTGAGCCTCGCGCCCCACCCCGAACCCCGCGTCGCGGTGCGCGAACCAGAGTGCCGCGTGGGTCTTGTAGGGGGACTTGTCGCGGGAGAAGCGGACGTCGCGGTGGATGCGGAAGAGCGAGCGCTTCGGGTCGCCGACGATCTCGGCGGCGAAGCCGGCGAAGCGCACGTCCATCGCCTCGACCAGCGCCCGCATCGGCTCGCGCAGCGCCGCCTCGTACGTGTCGCGGTGCGACTCGAACCAGTCGCGGCGGTTGTTCCGCCGGAGCTGGCGCAGGAAGGTGAGCCCCGCCTTCGGCAGCCCGTGCCACTCGTGCATCGCAGTCGCCCCTTCGCGGATGAGCCGCTCCTTGGCCGTGCGCGGCAGCGTCTTGAGGGCCGCTTCGAGCCGCTGGGCGGACGACCGGTCGCGCGCCGTGGTGCTCCACGCCAGCGTCACCGGCCGCCGGGAACGGGTGTACCTGGCGCCCCGGCCGGCATCGTGCGCCGCCACCCGGCGGGCCAGGTCCGTCGCGACGCCGGTGTAGAGGGTCCCGTCGCCGCAGCGGACGATGTAGACGTGCCAGGGCATCGGGACGAACAGTGAAGAGTGAAGCGTGAAAAGTGAAGAGGGCGCGACCTGCGGCACGCCCACGGCCCCGCCTTTCCCCACTTTCCTCCGCCTTCCCGCGCCTTCCTTTGCTTTCCTTCGCTTTCCTACGCTTTCCTCCGCCTTCCTTTGCTTTCCCACGCCTTCCCCCGCTTTCC
>DATIEF010000162.1:0-3746 GCA_035455865.1 Gemmatimonadales bacterium
CCAGACGCAACGCCCCAGAACCTCGCCAATCACCCGCGATACGTCCCAGCCTACCACATGGTCGCCGCGGCGATCCTCGTCCTCAACCTGGTCTGGAGCGCCATCCAGCTCCTCCGCACCCCGACCTTCGGCTCGGTCGTGGGGTTCCTCCTCGCGATCGCGCTGATCCTCCTCGGCTGGTACCTGCGCGCTTTCCCGCTCGCCGTGCAGGACCGCGTCATCCGCTTGGAGGAACGCATCCGGATGGAACGCCTCCTCCCCGCCGACCTCAAGGGCCATATCCATGAATTCGACCGCGACCAGTTGATCGCGCTCCGCTTCGCGTCCGACCAGGAGCTCCCCGCGCTGGCCCGGCAGGTGCTCGCTGAGAACATCCACGACCAGGGAGCGATCAAGCGGATGGTCAAGGAGTGGCGCCCGGATCACTGGCGGGCGTGAAGGACGGTGAGCGGTAAGCTGTGAGCGGTAAGCGGTAAGCGGTGAACGGTGAAGGGGGACTGCGCGTTTCTCCCGTCTTACCTCTCACGTCTCACGTCTTACGTCTCACCTCTTACCTCTAACCTCTCACCTCTTACCTTTCTTGCCATGAAGATCTACACCAGGACCGGCGATGCCGGCGAAACGGGGCTCTTCGGCGGCGGCCGGGTGTCGAAGCACCATCCCCGCGTCGCCGCCTACGGCGACGTCGATGAGCTCAACTCGGCCATCGGCGTCGTTCGCGCCACTCCGCCGGTCGCCTTCCACGACGACCTCCTCCAGTCCATCCAGCGCGACCTCTTTTCCCTCGGCGGCCATCTGGCCACGCCCCACCCCGAGAAGGTCCGCAAGGCGCTCGAAAAGGCGGAGCTTTCGGAGGAACGGGTGAGCGTCTTCGAGCAGGCGATCGACCAGGCCGAGCAGGAGCTCACCCCGCTCAAGGCGTTCGTCCTCCCCGCCGGGGCCCCGAAGGCCGCCGCGCTCCACCTGGCGCGCACCATCTGCCGCCGCGCGGAGCGGAGTGTCGTGGCCCTCGCCGAGAAGGACGAGGTGCCGGACCTCTTCCTCATCTACCTCAACCGCCTCTCCGACCTCCTCTTCACCCTCGCGCGCGTCGCCAACCACCGCGAGGGGAAGGGGGATGTGACGTGGTGAACAGTGAACGGTCAACGGTGAACGGGTCGCGCCGTGCAGTTCCCGTTGACCGTTGACCGTTCTCCGTTCACCGCCCCAACATGCCCGCCATCACCGTCACCCACGCCCTCGGTTTCTACCCGGTGCACGTGCGAGCCGGCGCCTTGGCACACGCGCCGGAGATCCTGCGTGAGGCGCTGGGACATCGGCACACCCTCACCGTCACCGACCGCACCCTGGCCCCGATGCTCGCCGGATGGGGCCTGGGGGCGCTGGCCGATTCGCCGCTCATCGTGCCGCCGGGTGAGGCCGCCAAGACCCGCGAACAGTGGGCCACGCTCACTGACCAGCTCCTGGCGCGAGGCCTCGACCGGGATGGCGCCATCATCGCCGTGGGCGGCGGCTCCGTGGGCGACCTCGCGGGGTTCGTCGCGGCGACGTACCTGCGCGGCGTGCCGGTCGTGCAGGTGCCCACGACCCTCCTTGCGATGCTCGACGCCTCCGTTGGCGGGAAGGTCGGGGTGGACCTGCCGCAGGGAAAGAATCTCGTCGGCGCGTTCCACCCGCCCGCGGCGGTCATCGCCGATCCGGCGGTGCTCGGATCGCTCCCGGAGCGGGACTACCTCGGAGGCCTGGCCGAAGCGCTGAAGCACGGCCTTATCAGCGACGCCACGTACCTCGAGTGGATCGTTTCCAACGCGGCGGCGATCAGGGCCCGCGAATCCTCGGCGGTCGAGCACCTGGTGCGCCGGAGCGTCGAGATCAAGGCGTCGATCGTGGGCGCCGACGAACGGGAGTCGGGCGAGCGGGCCATCCTCAACGCCGGCCACACGGTGGCCCACGCGCTCGAGCAGGTGACGGGATTCACCTTGCCGCACGGCGAGGCGGTGGCCCTCGGGCTCCTGGCCGAGGCCGCCCTGTCCGACGCGCTGGGGATCTCCACCGGGGTCGCCGAGCGGGTCCGGGCGGCGTTGTCGACATTCGGGCTGCCCACCCGCGCCCCGGCGGGCCTTGCCAGTGCCGCCGTACGCGCGGCGATGGCCACCGACAAGAAGAACCGACGGAACGAACTCCGGTTCGCGCTCGTCGAATCGGTCGGGCGGGCGCACCGTGTCGGACAGCGGTGGACCGTGGCCGTGCCACAGGCGCGGGTAGAGGAGGCGCTGGAGACCATCCTGTGACGCCGCAGCTTTCCCCGCCCTCCACCACATTCCTTCCACACCGCTCCACTTCGGACACACATCACAACTCGTTGTTATTGAATGACTTACGGTGCGCCGGTCTTGCGGGAGGGCACCTGCCGGCTGACCGCGGGCGTGGACAAAACCGGGAAGCCCTTTACCAGGAACACTTTGTGATGTGGAAATTTTGGGATGCTTGACCGTTCTTTGCGAATTCCCTATGTTGGCTTCCCTCTCCCGACCGACCGGTCGGCCGCAGGTCTCGATTCATCAGCCGTGCAATCTGAGCAGTGATGCTCCTCCAGCCAGTGGGGTAGCCATGGCCCGTGCCCGAGTCACGAAGGCGCGTCCGTTCTTTCGCCCCGTCGCCACGGCGGCGTTCGACCAGTATCTGCTCGACATCCAGAAGCTGCCGATGATCACCGACCAGGCGGAGGAGCGCCGACTGGCCCGGCTGGCCCTGAACGGCGACGAGAAGGCGGCGGAGCGGCTGGTGACGGCCAACCTTCGCTTCGTCATCTCGTACGTGAAGAAATACCAGGGCCACGGCCTGGACCTCTCGGAGCTCGTGGCCATCGGGAACGAGGGCCTCCTCAAGGCGGTCCGGAAGTTCGATCCGGACCACGGGGTCAAGTTCATCTCGTACGCGGTGTGGTGGGTGCGCCAGGCGGTCCTCAAGGCGCTGGCGGAGCAGACGCGGAGCGTGCGGATCCCGCTCAACCAGAACAGCGCGCTGATCAAGATGTCCCGCGCGGAGAGCTTCCTGTCACAGGAGCTGGGCCGGGAACCGACCGACCAGGAGATCGCCCAGGCGCTCAACGACACGGTGGAGAACATCCGCGCCAGCCGCCGGATGACCTCGGCCGAGCTGTCGCTCGACGCGCCGGTGGAGCGGGGTGACAAGGGCGCCAGCACCTACGGCGAGCGCTTTGCCGGCGCGGGATCGAACGAGATCGAGGAGACCACCGACGCCCGGCTGATGCGCGAGTTCATCGACCGGCTCTTCGACCGGTACCTCACCCCGCGCGAACGCAAGATCCTCTGCCTCTACTACGGCCTGGAGCAGGGCACCGAGGCGCTCACGCTGGAAAAGATCGGCGCCCTCCTCGGCGTCACCCGGGAGCGGATCCGCCAGATCCGCGAACGCGCCTTCGAGAAGCTCCGCCAGAGCCCCGACGTCCAGATCCTGAAGGGGAGCTGGGTGGCGGCGTGAGGCCTTGAGGGGCTATCGGCTATCAGCTATCAGATCGCTCCGATCACGGAAGAGCCTCCGATTCGGTCATCGGAGGCTCGTTCGCGTTCGGGGCGGCCGATAGCGGATAGCTGATAGCTGATAGCTCTCCTACAGTCCCCCCATGCCCTCCCCGCTCGCCGCCGACCTGGCCCGCATCGTGGGGCCCCGATGGGTGCGCGAGCGCCACGCCGAGCTCGCCACGTTCAGCGGCGACGGGTTGC
>DATIEF010000163.1:0-2991 GCA_035455865.1 Gemmatimonadales bacterium
TGGGCCGGATCGCCGTGGAAAAGGCCGACCTCGTGATGCTCACGACCGACAATCCGCGCTCCGAGGACCCGGAGCGGATCATCGCCGACATCCAGGCCGGCACCGTCGGCGCCCCGCCGGGACGGGTGGTGTCGATCCTCGACCGCGAAGAGGCGATCCACGCCGCCGTGGCGCTGGCCAGGCCCGGCGACACGATCGTCCTGGCCGGGAAGGGGCCCGAGCGTTACCAGATCTACGGCACGGAGAAGGTGCCGTTCGACGAGCCGGCCATCGTCGCGTCCGCGGTGGGGCGCCGGTGACCCGCTGGACAGCGTCCGCGGTGGCCGAGGCGCTCGGCGTTCCGGTGACCGGCCCGGGATTCAGCGAGATCTCGACCGACACCCGGACGCTCGCGCCCGGGGCGCTGTTCGTGGCGCTCTCCGGGGAGCGGTTCGACGGGCACGACCACCTGGCGGCCGCCGCCCGCGCCGGCGCGTCGGGCGCCGTGGTCCGGCGCGGCACGCCGCCGGTGCCCGGGCTCCCGCTCATCGAGGTCGATGATCCGCTCGCGGCATACGGCCTCCTGGCCCGCGCGCGGCGGCGCGGGATCAAGGGACCAGTGGTGGCCATCACCGGCAGCAACGGGAAGACGAGCACCAAGGAACTGGTGGCCGCGGTGCTCCGCACCCGCTTCAGGGTCCACGCCACCGCGCTCAACCTCAACAACCTGGTCGGCGTGCCGCAGACGATCCTCGCGGCCCCGCCCGAGACCGAGGCGCTGGTCATCGAGGCCGGTGCCAGCGCCAAGGGCGAGCTCGCCCGCGCGCGGGACATCATCGAGCCGACCGCGGTGATCATCACCAACGTCGCCGCCTCCCACCTCGACGGGTTCGGGTCGGTGGAGGGGATCCTGGCGGAGAAGCTCTCGCTCGCCGCCGGGGCGCCGCTCGCCATCGTGGGGAGCACGCCGCCCGCGCTGGCGGAGGGCGCGGAGCGGCTGGCCGGTCGCGTCATCGTGGTGGCGCCCCCCGCCGCCACCGCCGACGCCGAGGGGCGCGCGAGCTTCGAGGTCGACGGCCAGCAGGTGCACCTCGGCGTGCACGGCGTGCACCAGGCCGGCAACGCGATGCTCGCGTGGCGCCTCGGACGGGAGCTGCACCTCCGCCCGGCGGCGATGGCCACGGCGCTGGGCCGGGTGGTGCTCCCCGGGGGCCGGGGCGAGCTGTTGCAGCACGGCGGGCTCACGGTCTTCAACGACAGCTACAACGCCAACCCGGCGTCCTTCTTCGCGGCCATCGCGACCGCCCGCGCGATGCGCCCGGGGCGGCGCCTGGTCTTCGTGGCCGGGACGATGAAGGAGCTCGGGCCGGACCTGCTCGCCGCGGTGGGGGAGTTCGTGCCGGCGCTCGAGCCGTACCGCGGCGCGCTCGGCGACCGGCTCCTGGTGGCGCCCGACGCGCCCGCCATGGGTCCGCTCCTCAAGGCCCGCCTCCAGGGCGATGAATTGGTGGTGCTCAAGGCGTCCCGCGGCGCGGCGCTGGAACGTATACTTCCGTATCTCGGTCTGACCCCGGCCACTTCGCACTGAGGGACGATGTTCTACCATCTGCTCGCCCCCCTCGGCAGCAAGTACATCCTGTTCAACCTCTTCAACTACCTGAGTTTCCGGGCGGCCGGCGCCACCGTCACCGCGCTGGTGATGGCGTTCGTGGTGGGACCCGGGATCATCCGGCGCCTCCGGGACCACAAGGTGGGCCAGGTCATCCGCGCCGAGGGTCCGGCCAGCCACCAGGGGAAGCGGGGCACGCCGACGATGGGCGGCGTCATCATCCTGCTCTGCACCATCGTGCCGACGCTCCTGTGGGCGCCGCTCAACAACCGCTTCGTGCTGGTGGCGATGGGCGCCACGATCTGGATGGGCGCCATCGGATTCGTGGACGATTACCTCAAGATCGTGCAGGGGCGCTCCCGCGGGCTGGTGGCCAAGTGGAAGCTCGCGGGGCAGGTCACCTTCGGCGTGGCGCTCGGCATCACGCTCCTGCTCTGGCCGGCGGTGCCGACGGAGACGATCCCGGCCTCGGCCACGACGGTGCCGGTCTTCAAGTACGTCGTCGTGGTCTTCGCGCCGCTCCTGTATGTGGTGTTCGTGACCGGCGTCGTGACCGGGTTCTCCAACGCCGTCAACCTGACCGACGGGCTCGACGGCCTGGCCACCGGGCTCACGGCCATCGCGGCGGGGGCGTTCGCGCTCTTCGCGTACATCTTCGGCCGGGTGGACGTGACCCAATACCTCTACCTCTTCTACCTGCCCGGCGCGGGGGAGCTTGCGGTGTTCTGCGCGGCGCTGATGGGGGCGGCCCTCGGCTTCCTCTGGTTCAACGCGCACCCGGCCGAGGTGTTCATGGGCGATACCGGCAGCCTGGCCATTGGCGGCGCCTTCGGCACCGTGGCCATCCTGCTCAAGGCCGAGTTCCTGCTGGTGATCCTGGGCGGGGTGTTCGTGGCGGAGACCGTGTCGGTGATGATCCAGACGAGCACCTACAAGTGGTTCAAGCGGACCCGCGGGAAGGAATACGCCGACGCCCATCGGGTGTTCCGGATGGCGCCGCTGCACCACCATTTCGAGAAGCTCGGCTGGCAGGAGACCACGGTGGTGACCCGCTTCTGGATCCTCGGCCTCTTCTGCGCGCTCCTGGCCCTCGCGACGCTCAAGGTCCGCTGATGATCGACCGCTGGCTGGTGGACGGACGTGAGGTGGCCGTGGTGGGACTGGGCCGGAGCGGTGTCGCCGCCACCCGGCTCCTGCGCTCGCGGGGCGTGCCGGTGTACGCCAGCGATGCCGGTCCCGGCGGGGACGCCGCCACGCTCGACCAGCTGCGCGCGGCGGGCGCCTCGATAGCCACCGGGGGACACGACCTCGCGCGCATCGCGAAGGCGCAGGTGGTGGTCGTTTCCCCCGGTGTCCCGCCGGAGGCGCCGCCGCTGCAGGCCGCGTCGCGCGCCGGGGTGCCG
>DATIEF010000164.1:0-7464 GCA_035455865.1 Gemmatimonadales bacterium
GCCGCCGCTCGAGCACGAACGTCACGGCACCGCTCCCGGCGCCTTGGCGAGCCGGTAATGCCCCACCCCCCACTCGGCGCCGCCGGCGTAGCCGAAGAGCTCCTCGCACGCGAGGAAGAAGATCCGCCATCGCTGGAACCATCGCCCCGCCTCGGCGCCGTAATGCGCGCGGAGCACGTCCATCACCTTGCCCCGCCGAGCGTCGAGGTTCTCCCGCCACGCGGCGGCGGTGCGCTGGTAGTGGGTACCGTCGACCCACCACTGCCGTTCGAGCGTGAACCCGCGGCCCACGCGCGGGAGGAGGTCGAACGCAGGCATGATCCCGCCGGTGAAGAAGTGCCGGCCCATCCAGTTGTCGTCACCCTCGGCATCGAACAGATACGCCCCCCGCGCGTGGCAGAAGACGTGGACGAAGAGCTTCCCGTCGTCCCGGAGCCAGCGCCCGATGCGCCGGAGGAGCGCCGGCCAGTTGCGCATGTGCTCGAACATCTCGACGCTCACCACCCGGTCGAAGGCGCGTCCGGCCTCGAACCGGTTCATGTCGGCGGTGACGACCTCGAGGTTGGGCAGGCCGTGCGCGGTGATGAATGCGCGCTGCGGCGCGGAGTTGGACACCGCCGTGATCCGCGCGCGAGGGAAGCGGCGGGCCATGTGCAGCGAGAGCGACCCCCACCCACAGCCCAACTCGAGGATCTCCTGCCCGTCCGCGAGACCGGCCCGCTCGCACGTCAGGTCGAGCATCACCCGCTCGGCGGCGTCGAGGTCCCGGACGCCTTCGGGCCACCAGGCGCTCGAATACTTGAGGTGGCGACCGAGGACGAGCTCGAAGAACCGGGCCGGGAGCTCGTAGTGCTGGGCGTTGGCGCGTTCCGGCACCGGCGCCACCGGCGCGTCCGCCAGCCCCGCGATGAACTCGTCGATCCCCGAGCCGCCCCGGAGCTCGGCCAGGCGCGTGTCGCACAACCCGCGGATGGCGCGCCGCACGAGCGGCGTCGGCACCAGCCCACGCTCCGCCAACCCGACACCGGCGCCGAGGCTCACGCTGCCCCCCGCCGGGGCGGCCAGGGAATGAAGGGGCTCGTGGTCCGCTGGTACGCCCGATACGCCTCGCCGCGGCTCTTCTCGGCCTGGCGCTCGGTGTGGGGGATACCGGTGATGCGGAAGAGGAAGAGGAACATGACCACCGGCCCCAGGAGCGTGAGCGGTGCCGCGTGCCCGATGAGGACGTAGGCGAACCAGTGGATCCACTCGAAGAAGTAGTTCGGGTGGCGCGACCACCCCCAGAGTCCCACGCGGCAGACCTGGCCCCGGGCGGCCGGGTCGGCCCGGAAGCGCGCGAGCTGGGCATCGGCCACCGACTCACCGATCACCGCCACCAGCCAGACCGCCACGCCCGCGACGGCCCACCCGTCCGGTGGCCCGCCACGCATCGCCGCCGAGATCGGCAGGATGAAGAGTGCTGCGACCAGCGCCTGCGCCATATAGAGGAAGAGGAAGTTCCGGGGGGCGGCGGCACCCCACGCCTCCCGCAACGCCAGGTAGCGCCCATCCTCGGCGCGGCCGGAGAACACCCGGTCTCGCAGGAGGTAGAAGCCGAGCCGGGCCGCCCACGCCACCGACAGCACCGCCACCAGCGCTCGGCGGGCCGGGTCTCCGCCGGATGTGAGCGCCGCCATCGCCGCGCCCGCTGCCACGAGCACGGTCCAGCCGACGTCGACGGTGGCGGCGTCGCGGGTGCGAAGCTGCACCGCCCAGAGCAGGAGGAGGAGGGCCACCGCCGCGCCGCCGAAGAGGAGCCACGCCGTCATCAGGCCGCGGCACCGAGCGCGGGGATCGGCGCCACGTCTCGCGGAACCGCGGGCACCGCCGCCGGCTTGGCGAATGCCATCTGCGCCGTGCCGATGGCGTGCTCGAGGAAGCCGCCCTCGCAATAGCAGAAGTAGAACTCCCAGAGCCGGAGGAACCGCTCGTCGAACCCGAGCGCCAGCGCTCGGCTCCGCTGCGCCTCGAGATTCATCCGCCAGCGCCGCAGGGTCTCCGCGTAGTGGTGCCCCATCTCGTCCACCTGGACCAGCGCCAGGTCGGTCGGCGCGGCGGCGGCGTGCAGTACGGCGCGGGAAGGGATGCAGCTCCCCGGGAAGATGTACCGCTTGATGAAGTCGACCTCGCGCCGGGCGCCTTCGTAGCGTGCGTCGTCGATGGTGATCGCCTGGATCGCCGCGCGTCCGTGCGGCGCCAGCAGCTCGGCGCACTTGGCGAAGAACCCGCTGTAGTGCTCGTGGCCCACCGCCTCGATCATCTCGATCGAGGCCAGCTTGTCGTACGTGCCGGTGAGGTCGCGGTAGTCCCGCCGGAGCACCTCGACCCGGCCGGCGAGCCCGGCAGCCGCCACCCGCGCCGTCGCGAGGCGGAACTGCTCATCGGAGATCGTGGTCGTAGTGACCCGGCAGCCACGGGTCGAGGCCGCGTGGATGGCAAAGCCGCCCCAGCCGGTGCCGATCTCGACCAGGTGGTCGGAGGCGTGGAGCTCGAGCAGGCCGGCGATCCGCTCGTACTTGGCGATCGAGGCGTCGCGGAGGGAGGCACCGGGGCGTTCGAACAGCGCGCAGGAATACGTCAGCGTGTCGTCGAGGAAGAGCCCGAAGAACTCGTTGCCGAGGTCGTAGTGCGCCAGGATGTTGCGGCGCGCGCCACGGCGGCTGTTGCGGTTGAGCGCGTGAAGGAGCCGGCGGACCGGCTGCACCAGGCGCGCGGCGCCGGTCTCGAGCCCGTCGAGCACGTCGCGCTCGCGGAGGAGGAGCCGCACGAGCCCGGTCAGGTCGTCGGTGGACCACCACCCCTCCGCGTACGCCTCGCCCGCACCGACGGCGCCGCCCAGCGCCACCGCCGAATGGAAGCGCGGGTCGCGCACGTCGATGACCACGGCTTCCGCCGCGGGATCGCCCCAGGACGTCGCGGTCCCGCCCTCGCGGAGCGTCAGGCGTCCGTGACGGAGGCGGCCCAGGCGGTCGGCGAGCGCCCGCCTAGCGAGCGACGACAGCGGGTCCATCGGGCCTCCCTGTGGCCGGATGCGGGTGGAACGGCGCGCCCTTGAGCTTGAGCCGGAGCGCCTGCCAGTAGATGCCGGCCACGACCTGGGCGGTCATCCACGGGTGGCTCGCGAGCGCGCCGGCGAGCGCCGGCCCGGTGATCGGCTCGCGCCGGAGGAGGAGCGTGGCGTCGAACACCGCGCGCCCGGCCTCGTGGTTCTCCATATGGACCGTGAGGCGCTGCCCCGGAACGGAGAAGCGCCAATCGTACCCCTGGTCCATCGGCAGGAAGGGCGAGACGTGGAGCGCCTTGGCGAGCTTCAGGTGGTGCCGGGCCCCGCCCGGTGCCGCCGGGAGCACGTAGGCGTGCCGCTCGCCCCATGGGGTGTTGGTCACCTCCGCCACGATGGTCTCGACGGCGCCAGACCGGTCGAAGCAGTAGTAGAAGCTCACCGGGTTCTGGATGTACCCGAAGTAGCGGAGGTGCGTGAGCAGGCGGATCGCACCGGTCGGGCGCTTCCCGGTGCGCAGGAACACGAGGTCGCGCACGGCGCGGTCGAGCGGGACGTCGCGGTCGCCCAGGTAGTCGGCGCGCCGGAACCACGCGAGCGCCGGTCGCCGCGCCGACCAGAGCCACCGGCCGTCGAACACCCCGGGCAGTTCCGCCAGGTCGAGGTACAGCATGAAGAGCCGGTACCGGAATTCGTGCGGCACCGGGGCCAGCCGGCGGTGGCGGATGGTGCCGCGATAGAGCCCGCTCTCCATCAGGCCACCGCCTCCATCGGCTCGGTCCTCGCGGCGGCCTCGACCTCCCGCGCGGCGGCGAGCCCGCTCACCACCCCGTCCTCGTGGAAGCCGTTCCCCCAGTACGCGCCACAGAAGTGGATCCGGTCGCGCCCGCTCACTTCCGGGCGGCGGGCCCGGGCCGCTTCGCCCTCCACGGTGGCGAGCGGATGGTGGTACCGCACCCGGCCCAGCACCCGCGCGGGATCGATCGAGTCGGCGCCGTTCAAGGTGACGCAGAACGTCTCGCTCGCATCGAGCGACTGCAGGATGTTCATGTCGTAGGTGACCACCGCCGGGGCCTCGGCGTCCCGTCCCACCCGGTAGTTCCAGGCGCCCCAGGCCGCGCGCGCGCGGGGGAGCACCGACACGTCGGTGTGGAGCACCGCATCGTTCACCTGGTAGGGCAGCGCGCCCAGGATCTCGCGCTCGAGCGGGGAGGCATCCGCCAGCAGCGCCAGCGCCTGGTCGCTGTGACAGGCCAGCACCGCGCGGTCGAACGGCTCGCCATCGACCTCGACCCCCGCGGCGGTGCGGGTCACCCGATGCACGGGGTGGCCCAGCCGGATCCGGTCGCGGAAGGGAGCGGTGAGCGCCTCGACGTACCGCGCGGAGCCGCCGCGCACGACCCGCCACTGGGGCCGGTCGTCGACGGTCAGCATCCCGTGATTGTGGAAGAACTCGACGAAGAATCGTGCCGGCATCTCGAGCACGCGCGCCGGCGGCGCCGACCAGAGCGCCGAGCCCATCGGGAGGAGGTACCACTCGCGGAAGGCGCGGGAGTAGCGGCCGCGCTCGAGTAGCTCGCCGAGCGTCACCCCGGGCCCGAGCCGCAGCATCTCCCCGCGGGCCGACCGGTTGAAGCGGAGGATCTCGCGCAACATCCAGACGAAGGTCGGACGGAAGGCGTTGGCCGGCCCGACGAAGAGCTGGCGGACGGTCGAACCGTTGTATTCGAGCCCCGCGGCGTCGTGGCGCACGCTGAAGCTCATCCGGGAGGGCTGCGTGGCCACGCCCAGCTCCGCCAGCAGCCTGGAGAAGTGCGGGTAGTTCCGTTCGTTGTAGACGATGAAGCCGGAGTCCACCGCCCACGAGCGCCCGCCCGCCGCCACCTGCCAGGTGTGCACGTGCCCGCCGAGGCGGGTATCGGCCTCGAAGAGCGTCACCTCGTGGGCTCCGCGCAGCCGATGCGCCGCCACGAGGCCCGACACCCCTCCCCCCACGATCGCGATGCGCATCAGGTCGCCTCCAGGAGGCGGGCCGGCACCGGGTGGAGCTCGCGGATGAGGCCGACCCGCCGGAGCAGGAGGAGCCCGTAGTAGGTGAGGTCCACCTCCCACCAGAAGAACCCCTGGCGCGCGGCGCCGGGATACCGATGGTGGTTGTTGTGCCATCCCTCGCCGAGTGTGACGAGCGCGAGCATCAGGCTGTTCCCGCTGTCGTCGTCGGTGGCGTAGCGGCGGGAGCCGATCTTGTGCGCCAGCGAGTTGATGAGGCAGGTGCCGTGGAAGAGCACCACGGTGCTCACGAAGAATCCCCAGATGAGGAACGGCCAGCCGCCCGCCAGGAAGAGCCCGAGCGCCAGGAGCGCCGGAACGGCGATATCGAAGCGGTCCAGCCAGCGGAGCTCCGGATACTGCGCCAGGTCGCGCACTTCCCGGAGATCCGTGGGGAAGTTCTCGGCCGAGGTGATCCAGCCCATGTGGCTCCACCAGAAGCCGTGCTGGCGCGGCGAATGGACGTCGAGCGCGGTGTCGGCGTGGCGGTGGTGCTTGCGATGGTGGGCCGCCCACCAGAGCGGGCCCCGCTGCGCGGCACTCGCCCCCGCCAGCGCGAAGGCGAACTGCGCCGGCCGGCTGGTGCGAAAGGTCCGGTGGGAGAAGTACCGATGGTAGAAGCCGGTGATGGCGAACATCCGCACGATGTAGAGGCCGCCGGCGACCGCCACCGCGGCCGGATGCCAGCCGACCAGGAAGACGCCGAGGCACATCACGTGCATCCCCGCGAACGGGAGGACGCGCACCCAGTCGACCCGGCGGGCGCCAGGGGCGGTCACGGGCGCCGCCGCCCCGGCATCGAACCAGAGCGCGACGGCACGGGCCAGGCGCGAAGCGGTGCGGAGCATCAGTGCCTCGCGGTGCGCTGCCGCGGCGGGGCGGAGAGGCCGAGCCGCGCCCGCCAGTCGGCCAGGTCGCCCACCCACACGACGCCGTCGAGGTCCCGCGCCAGCGCCGGGGCGCCGGCCCCACCCACCATCAGCGTGGTGGCCGGGTCGAGCTCGGCGCGGACGGCCCCGAGTTCGGCGGCGACACCGCTACCCGACGCCGGCATCGCGACGCTGAGCGCCACGACCCGGGCCCGCTGGATGCGCGCCGCTTCCGCGATCTGGGCGGCCGGAAGGTCGGCGCCGAGCCACACCACCCGCCAGCCGTCGAGCGCCGCGGCGGCACCGGCCATCAGCGCGCCGAGGGTGTGCCGTTCGTGCGCGGGGGTGGCGAGCACCAGCACCGGCGCGCTGCCCGGCGCCTCGAGCTCCTCGATGAGGCGCACCAGCAACTGCTGCACCACCTGGGAGGCCGCGTGTTCCTCCGCGATGGTGATCGTCCCCGCCTCCCACGCCGAGCCGACCGTCTCAAGCAGCGGCGCCAGCACCTGCGACAGGAACTCAGGCGCTCCGACCGAAAGGAGCGCTCGCCGGAGGATCGCGTGGAGGCGTTCCGGCGCGAGCTCCACGACCGCGGCGAGCGCCGCGTCGACGTGGGGCGCGCCACGAACGGGACGCTCCGCCGCCCGCGCCGCATCGCCCGCCACCAGCTGCGTCAGCTCCTCCGTCGACAACGCCGCCACGTGGCTCACGCTCCGCCCCACCTGGGTGGCCTTGGCCAGCAGCGCCAGCCGGTCGATGTCGGCGTCGGAGTAGAGCCGCTGGCCCCCCTCGCTGCGGGCGGGCTTCACCACACCGTGGCGGCGCTCCCACGCGCGGAGCACATCGGCGGAAAGGCCGGTGCGTTCGGTGACGACCCGGACCGGATGCCGCAACTCGACTGGATTCGCTGGCTCGACCATGGCAGAAGGGTAACCATGCGTCATGTTTTTGTCAAGGTAATTAGCTGGTCTATCTATGGACATCTTCATATCGGTCGGCAGCGATCGGAGGGGGTCGCCACAAGCCCCAAGCTTACGTCCCACCGGTGCGTACCGGATCGGTCGTGCCGCAGTCCCCGCCCCGACCACGGTTCCGGGCCATTGCCATCAGGCTATCGGCGTTGCTTCGGCCCCGCTAACATCCGCTGCGCCATCCCCCGGCGCTGACCCCGGGATCGATGCCCGCACCCGACCCGTTCCTCCCTTGGGCGCCGGAGGCCGAGCGGACCTTGAGCGACACCGACCCATTGCCACCCGAGCTCGTGGCCGACTACCTGGCCGCCCTCGCGAGCACCTCGTCCAGCATCGACCGCCTGGTCGCGGCGTTGGCGTCCGACCCGGCGCGCTCCACCGCCGAGCTCCGGCGGATCGCCCACCAGTTGCGCGGCTCCGGCGGGGCGTATGGCTTCCCGGCGATCACCACCGCGGCCGGCGAGGTGGAGGACGCCCCACCGGAGGGCCTCGCGGCCGCCGCCACCCGACTCGCGGCGCTGCTCCGCGCCGAGTC
>DATIEF010000165.1:0-2717 GCA_035455865.1 Gemmatimonadales bacterium
TGGCGCGCCCGCATTGAGGTGACCCAGCCAGGCGATGAACGGCTCGATCGTGCCGGGCACCGCCTGCGAGGGGTGTTCCTTCCCGAAGCCCCAGCTCCCGCCCACGCGGTACTCGATGTTCCGGTCGCCGTCGTCCGACCGGAGCCGCCCCTCCGCACTCACCGCCCAGTCGTGACCGATCGTGGTGCCGATCCCGAAGCCGGCGATGTAGCTGAACCCCCACTTCTTCTGTTCGGTGGTGAGGAGCCCGGCGGGCTCGGTGTAACGGAAGGCCCCGAGCCCGGTGATGACGTAGGGGGCAAAGCCGGTGGCGTCGACCGGGTACCAGCGGTCATCCAGGGAGAAGGCCGAGATGCCGGCCAGCGAGCCGTTGCTGGTGGCGTCGGGCCAGCGGGTGAAGGTGAGCACCGTCTCGTTGCTCGGGTGGGAGAGGTACCCGACCGAGAGTCCGATGCCGCCGGAGGAATGATCGCCGGAGGTCTGGGTGGAAAGGCCGCTGTATTCAGCGCCGAGGCGGATCGTTCGCTGGGCCAGGGCGGGGGTCGGGTCGAATGCGAAGGTGGCCGCCATCGCGACGGCCAGGATGCGCCGAGTGATCGTGGTCACACGTCCTCCGTGAGTTCGGTCGAGCGAAGGTGCTCGGCCGTTCGTGAAAGGACGTTAACACGGGTCGAAGGCGGGTGCCGTGACGGGGAGCACGGACGGAACGGCGGTCCCCGGGCGCGGGTGCGGGAGCGTGACGGAACGGAAGGGACCGGTCAGGGGTTGCTCTGACCGCGCCGGGGTCGCCGTGGGCGTACGATGCCACTGCAGCGGCCGAAGCGCGTCATCCGGAACGCGCGCCGCGGGGCAGACGAACGCGGCCCTCATTCGATCGTCTTGGCGAACCTCCGCACGCTCACCGCGATGGTCCCGATCGAGAAGAGCGTGAGCGCCGCTGCCTGGGGGAGGAGGGAGCCCGCGGCGACGCCCTTGACCAGGATCCCGCGGAGGACCTCGAGGAAGTACGTGAGCGGCAGCGCCGCGCCGATCCACTGGGCCAGCGCCGGCATCGCGGCGCGGGGGAACATGAACCCCGACAGCAGGATGTTGGGGAGCAGGAAGAGGAACCCGAGCTGCATCGCCTGTGACTGGGTGCGGACCAGCGTCGACAGGAGGAGCCCGAGCCCGAGGTTGGCCACGATGAAGGGCAGGGCCAGCAGGTAGAGGAGCGCCACGTCGCCAGCCACCGGGACGTGGAAGAGCAGGACGCCGAGGAGGAGGATCACGGTGATCTGCACGTAGCCGACCAGCACGAACGGGGCCAGCTTGCCGATCATGATGCTCAGCTTGCCGATCGGCGTCACGATGAGCTGCTCCAGCGTGCCCTTTTCCCGCTCCCGGACGATCGACACGCTGGTGATGAGCACCAGCGTCATCGACAGGAGCACCCCGATGATCCCGGGGACGATGTACACGGCGCTCCGCTGCCCCGGGTTGTACCAGGGCCGGACCCGTACCTGCACCGGCGGCGGACCCGCCGCGCGGGACCACGCCAGCGCCTCCGCCTCGCCGGCGAGCTGCGCGCCGGACAGAGCGGCCGAGGAAGACATCGGGTCCGCCGCATCGACGATGACCTGGGCCTCGGCGCCGCGGCCCCGCTTGAGGTCGGGGGCGTAGGTGGGCGGGATCACGATGGCCGCCGCGGCCCGCCCGCTCTCGATCCACTGCCGGATAGCTTCGCGGTCGGGCACCGTGGCGGCCAGGTCGAAGTTGCCGGTGTTGATCATCCGGGCCACGAGCGCGCGGCTCTCGGGGGTCCGGGACTCATCGAGCACCACGGTCGGCAGGTGCCGCACCTCGGTCCGGATCGCGTAGCCGAAGAGGAGGAGCTGGATGGCCGGGAGGCCCACCATCATCGCGACGGTCAGGCGGTCCCGCCGCAACTGGAGGAACTCCTTCCAGAGCATCGGCCAGACATCGGACTGGTGCAGCGCCCGGAGCCACCTCATCCGACGAGCTCCCCGCTTCGGTGCTGGAGCTCGATGAACACGTCCTCGAGGGTCGCGGCGCGGAAATGCGCGCGGATCTCGTCGGGTGATCCCGTGGCCAGCAGCACCCCGCGGCTGATGACTGCGAGCCGGTTGCACCGCTCCGCCTCGTCCATGTAGTGGGTGGTGACGAGGATCGTGACGCCCGACTCCGCCAGGCGGTAGATCCGCTCCCAGAAGAGCTTGCGCGCCGCGGGGTCCACGCCCGCGGTCGGCTCGTCGAGGAGCAGGAGGTCGGGCTCGTGGGCGATGGCGCACCCCAGGGCCACCCGTTGGCGCCAGCCGCCGCTCAACTGGCCCACGAGCTGCCGCGCCCGGCCGCCGACGCTCAGCTCACGGAGGAGCTGCTCGATCCGCTCGGCCTGGAGCGCGCCCCTGAGGCCATACAGCGCCGAGTAGAAGCGGAGGTTCTCCACCACGGTCAGGTCGTCGTAGAGCCCGAACTTCTGCGACATGTACCCGATCCGCCGCCGGATCTTCTCCGCGTCGCGGCGGACGTCGAATCCCACGACGGTCGCGTCACCCGCTGTCGGCTCCAGCAGGCCGCACAGCATCCGGATGGTGGTCGTCTTGCCGCTGCCGTTGGCCCCCAGGAGGCCGAGGATCTGGCCGCGGGGGATGTCGAGGTCAAGCCCGTCGACCGCCACCACGTCCCCGAAGACCTTGCGGAGGCCGCGGGTATGGATG
>DATIEF010000166.1:0-3619 GCA_035455865.1 Gemmatimonadales bacterium
GATCAGGGCGGGATAGGCGTCGTCGGGATCGAGGCCGAGCCCGGCAGTGAGGCTCGTGCCGAGGAAGACGATCGTCGGTCGGGCGTCGGCGGCCGTCGCGGCGGGTGCGGTGTCGGATGCGGGCGCGCGCGGAGGCGCCGGGCGGGAGGTGCAGGCTGCCGCGAGCGTCAACGCCGCGAGGAGGGTGTGCTTAGCTTTGGACGGGACCGGCGCGCTCTCACCTCGAACCTGGGACATCGGGCGGATGCTCTCCTGTGATCAGCTGACCAAGACGTATCCGTCGGGCGCGGGACCGCTCACGGTGCTGAAGGATATCACCTTCACCGTGGACCCCGGCGCCTTCGTGGCCATCATCGGCCCCTCGGGGAGCGGCAAGAGCACGCTGCTCGGGCTCCTGGCCGGGCTCGACCGCCCGACCCAGGGCCGCGTGATCTTCGACGGCCAGGACCTGGGCACGCTCAGCGAGGACGCGCGTGCGCTGGTCCGCGGCCGGCGGGTGGGGTTCGTCTTCCAGGCCTTCCAGCTCATTCCCACGCTCACCGCGCGGGAGAACGTGCAGGTGCCGATCGAGCTCGCCGGTGGCGCCGACGCGCGCGCGCGGGCCGACGAGCTCCTCGCGCGCGTGGGGCTCGCCGACCGGGCCGACCACTACCCCGCCCAGCTCTCCGGTGGCGAGCAGCAGCGGGTGGCGCTGGCGCGGGCGTTCGCCAACCGGCCGAGCATCCTCTTCGCCGATGAGCCGACGGGGAACCTCGACGCCGCGAACGGTGCCGCCATCATCGAGCTGCTGACGGGGTGGAACCGTGATTTCGGCACGACGCTCGTCCTCGTGACGCACGATCCCGACCTCGCCGCGCGGGCGGGCCGGGTCATCCGGCTGGCCGACGGGCACCTGGTGCCGGACCAGGCGGCGTGAACCGGTTCCGCTTCGCGCTCCGGCACGCCTGGCGCGAGGGCCGGGCCGCTCCGCGCCGCCTTGCCCTCCTGGCCGGCACCGTGGCGCTCGGCGTGGGCGCCCTCACCGCGCTCAACGGCTTTACCGACAACCTTCGCAGCTCCATCAAGGACTCCGCCCGCTCCCTGATGGGCGCGGACCTGAGCGTCAGCAGCAACCGGCCCTTCACGCCGGCGGTGGATTCGGCGGTGTCGATGGCCGGCGCCGGCGGCCGGACCGCGCGGCTCCAGAGCTTCGGCGCGATGGCCTTTGCGCCTGCCGGCAAGAACACCAGGCTCGTGGACGTGGAGGCGGTCGACGGCGGATGGCCGTTCTACGGTGAAGTCCGCACCGATCCCGCCGGCGCGTGGGCACGCCTCGCGCAGGGCGGCGTGGCGCTGGTGGATCCCGTCCTCCTGGGCGGGCTCGGTGTGCGCGTGGGCGATACGCTCGCCATCGGGAACGCGCGCGTGGTCATCGCGGGGACGCTCCTCAAGATCCCGGGAGACGTTGGCATCCGGAGCGCCTTTGCGCCGCGGGTGTACATCAGCGGGCACGACGCGGCGGCCACCGGACTCCTCGCCTTCGGCTCCCGGGTGCGGTACGAGGCGTACGTAGCGCTGCCTGCGGGCTCCGACGTCAAGGCCGTGGCCACGAAAGTGCGCCCGACGCTCCGCGCCGCGGGGGTCGGCATCCGCACCGCCTCCGACGACGAGACCGACCTCGATGAATCGCTCACGACACTGGCCCGCTACCTCGGCCTCATCGCACTGGCGGCACTCCTCCTCGGCGGGGTGGGCGTCGCGAGCGCGTCGCACGAGCTCGTCTCCCGCCGACTCGAGACCGTGGCGGTGCTCCGCTGCATCGGGGCGCCGGCAGGCACCGTCCTTACCGCGTACCTGGTACAGGCCGCCGCGGTCGGCGTCGTGGGTGGCGCCGTCGGCGCGCTCGGCGGCACGCTGTTGCAGCTCCTGATCCCGCAGCTCATCCGCGACTTCCTCCCCCTCGACGTGCACGTGGTGCCATCCGCGAGTGCCATGCTCCTCGGGCTCGGCGTCGGGCTCTGGGTGACTGTCGCCTTTGCGCTGGGACCGCTCCTGGCCGTCCGGCAGGTGCCGCCGCTTGCGGCGCTCCGGCGCGACCTTGAGAACGGCCCCGCCACCACCCCGCGCGACCGGGCGCAGTGGATCGCCCGCCTGGCACTCGGCGCGAGCGTGGTGCTCCTCGCCGCGCTCCAGGTGCGGAGCGCCCGCTCGGCGGTCGGGTTCTCGGTGGCGCTCGGGCTCGCGGTGCTGGCGCTCGGCGTCGCCGCGCGAGGGCTCATCTGGATGGCGCGGCGCTGGACGCCCCGCTGGCTGCCGTATCCCTGGCGGCAGGGGCTCGCCAACCTCCACCGCCCCGCCAACCAGACCGCCACGGTGGTACTGGCGCTCGGCTTCGGCGCCTTCCTCCTGTCGACGCTCTTCCTGGTGGAGCGGAGCCTTATCGCGCGGTTCACCGTGGACGCCGCGCCCGACCGGCCCAACCTCGTCTTTTTCGACATCCAGCCCGACCAGAAGGCGGGGATCGAGACGTTGCTCCGCCGGGCGGGGGTGACGCCGACCGGATTCACGCCGATCGTGCCGATGCGGATCCTGTCGATCAAGGGAGTACCCACCTCGAAGCTCCTGGCCGACACGATGCCCGACACTGCGACCGGCCGAGGCCGGCGCAACCGGCCGTCGGGGTGGGCGGTGCGGCGGGAATTCCGGTCTACGTATCGCGATTCCATTGCCGGCTCCGAGCGCGTCACCGACGGGCGCTGGTGGCACACGGGCGACGGCGCCCGTTCCCCCGCCCCGATCAGCATCGAGGAGGGGCTCGCTCGCGAGCTCGGCGTCAGCGTGGGAGACACGATCGTCTGGGACGTGCAGGGATTCGACGTGCCCACCCGGGTGGCCAACCTCCGGCACGTGGACTGGGCGCGGTTCGAACCCAACTTCTTCGTCGTCTTCGCGAACGGGCCGATCGACCGGGCGCCGCAGACCATCGTGACCCTCACGCGGATCGAGGATCCGGGCGCCCGCGCCGCGTTGCAGCGCCGTGTCGTCGAGGCATACCCCAACGTGAGCGCCATCGACGCCTCGTTCCTCGAACGCACCATCGGCGACCTGGTGCGGAAGGTGACGCTCGCCATCCGGTTCCTGGCGCTCTTCTCGCTCGCCGCGGGGGCGGCAGTCCTGGTCGGTGCCGTCGCCGCCAGCCGCCGCCAGCGACTCCGCGAAGGGGTGCTCCTCAAGACGCTCGGCGCCACCCGCCGGCAGGTGGTGCGGATCGCGCTGGCGGAATACGGCGCCCTCGGGCTCATCGCCGCCGCCTCGGCGATCGTCCTCTCGGTCGGCGCCGGGTGGGCGCTGATGCACTGGCGCTTCAAGCTCCCCTTCACCGTCCCCGTACCCCAGCTTCTCGCCCTCGGCCTCGGTCTCGGCGCCCTCTCGGCGATCGTGGGCCTGTGGACCGGCCGCGAGGTGTTCCGGGAAACGGCGCTCGAGGTGTTGCGGGGGGAGTGAGGGGGTGAGCGGTGAGAGGTGAGACGTGAGAGGTGAGTGGGTGACTGATAGCCGATAGCTGATAGCTGTCAGCCACCCCAGATAGCGAACTCCCCCACCCCCCTTTACCTTATCCCCCCGACCTCCCCAACAAGGA
>DATIEF010000167.1:0-4687 GCA_035455865.1 Gemmatimonadales bacterium
AGCCGCCCCATGAACACGTAGTGCCGCTCGGTGCCGTCCTTCTTGAGGAAGCGGCGGTAGAAGTCGTGCACCAGGTAGCTGGTGCCCCAGTTGAGGTGGGTCTCGATCGTCGAGCGGTAGGCCGCCAGCATCCCGGCGATCATCAGCCCAAGGAAACCCGCCGGCAGGAACCGGAGCATCGCCGGGTAGGCGATGTCGTTGCCGAGGAGCTTCGGGTCGAGATGAGGGAACTGGTGCGCGATCGACGCGAGGTCGGGATAGATGACCGTCGACGCCACTGCCACGATGATCCAGGGCCATGGGCGGAGGGCGTAGTGCATCACGTTGAAGAGGAGCGTGCCGGTGAGGGCGTCCTTCTCCGACTTCGACGCCAGCATCCGCTGCGCGATGTAGCTGCCGCCCCCCGGCTCGGCGCCGGGATACCAGACCGACCACCACTGGATCGTGATCGGGATGATGATCACCGAAAGGGCCACCCCCCAGTTGGAGAAGTCGGGGAGGAGGTTGAGGGTGGCCGGGCTCACCTTGCTCCAGAGACCGGAGAGCCCTCCGATCTGGGGCTGCTTCACCGCGAAATACGCCACCGCGAAGGTGCCCGTCATCGTGATCGAGAACTGGATCGAGTCCGTCACCAGCACGCCCCAGAGCCCCGACACCGACGCGAAGAAGATCGTGATCACCGAGCAGATGAGCATCGTCTCCCACATCGGGAGGCCGAGCACCACGTTGGCGATCTTGGCCGCGGCCAGGTTGACCGTGGCCATGATGACGCAGTTGAAGAAAAGGCCCAGGTAGACCGCGCGGAACCCGCGGACGAAGGTGGCCGCCTTGCCGGAGTACCGCAGCTCGTAGAACTCGAGGTCGGTGAGCACCCCGGAGCGGCGCCAGAGCCGGGCGTAGAAGAACACGGTCATCATCCCCGTCAGCAGGAACGACCACCAGAGCCAGTTGTCCGCGACGCCGTTCTCCCGGACCATGTTGGTGACGAGGTTCGGGGTGTCGGTGCTGAAGGTCGTGGCCACCATCGACACCCCGATCAGCCACCACGGCGCCGCGCGCCCGGAGGTGAAGAACTCGGCGGTGCTCTGGCCCGCGCGCTTGTAGAAGAAAAGGGCGGGGAGGAACGAGATCACGACGGATGCCGCGATGATGGCCCAGTCGAGGGTCGTCAGCTGCATGGGGCACCGGGAGTGGGGGGGAGGCTTCGGATGACGGATGAAACATAGGGGGACCCCGGCCACACGCGCAGGGGCGGCGCATGCGCCGCCCGCTGAGCCCAACCCTCACACGGGGCCTTGACCCTCACCCCCGACCTCTCTCCCGCAGGGAGAGGGGTCAGGGGTGAGGGTTACACCACGCGGCTTTGTACGCGGCGGTTCACGCGGCAGTCCACGCGGCTGTGCACCCGCCTACTCCGTCGGCCGTCCCCCCGGATGCCATTCCGGCCTCGGCCCGTCGGCCATCAGCCGCACCGCCGCCACCGCCGCGTCGATCACCTTCGTCATGTGGTCGAGGTCCACGTGGGCAAAGTCGTCCGACGGTTCGTGGTAGTCGGCGTGGAGTCCGAAGCTTGAGAGCGTGTGCGCCGGCACACCCGCACGGGCGAACGCGATGTTGTCGCTCCGCTCGAAGAAGTGCTGGTCGGGGCGCGGGTCGGGAACGATGGGGATCCCGTGGGACTTGAGCTCGTCGCCCAGCGTGGAGCGCTCGTAGCCCGTGAGCCACGCCTTGCCGGGTCCGCCGGCGAGCGAATCGGGGCGGCCGATCATCTCGACCTCGAGGTTGGCCGCCATTTCCGCGATCGGGACCGCGGGGTGCGCCAGGTACCAGCGCGTGCCCAGGAGGCCGACCTCCTCCCCGGTCATCGCGGCAAAGATGATGGTGCGCTTCGGCCGCGGCCCCGCGGCGATCGCCCGGGCGACCTCGAGGACGGTGGTGACGCCCGAGGCGTCGTCGTCGGCGCCGTTGTAGATCGAGTCGCCGTTGACCGGTCGGCCGACGCCGAGATGGTCGTAGTGCGCGTCAATGAGGACGACCTCGTGCTTGAGGACCGGGTCGCTCCCCTCGATCTCGCCGAGCACGTTCTGGCCGTGGCGGCGCTGGGGAGCGGGGACCGTGTCGAGGTCCGAGAGCTCGTGGAGGAGGACCAGGCGCGTGTGCGGCAGCGCCCCCGCTGGTGAGCCCGGCCGGGGCGGATAGGTGACGCTCTCGAGCGCCACGCGCTGGAAGTACCCGCTGTCGCCCAGCGGCTTGAGCCCGACGCGTGCCATTTCCGCGGCGACGAACGCCGCCGCGCGGTCGGCGCCGGGGGTGCCGGTCAGGCGCCCCTGCATCGAGTCGTCGGCGAGGGCGGAAAGGACGCGCGCCACGTCGGCGCGGGAGACGGTGGGCGCCTGGGCGGCGAGTGGCCCTGCAAGGAGCAGGGCAACGAGTGCGGGACGCGCGCGGAGCAGGGTCACGGTCGATCCGGTGTTCGGGGAACTGGCACGCCGACCACGGCGGGAATGTATGCTTGTCTGAACGGAGAATCATCCGGCGGCCGACCCCGCCGCCGTGCTGAATCCTGCGCCCCGCTTCCTTCGTACGCACCACGATGCGGCGCAGGTTTCGCCGCGTTCCACCCTGGCGCTGGGGTTCCTGAGTGCACCTCTCCCGTCTTGCCGCCGTGCCTCTCCTGCTGGCGCTCGGTGGCCCCCTCCTGGCCCAGTCGGCCGTGGCGCCGAAGCTGCTCCCGCCACCTCCGGGCGCCACGTACTCGGGGTGGGACCGCGAAACGTCCCTTCACATTCCCCGCATCGACGCCACGATCCAGGTCGATGGTTCGCTCGACGAGCCGGCGTGGGCGTCCGCCGCCCGGCTCACCGGATTCTCCCAGTACAGCCCGACCGACGGCACCCGCGCCAACGACTCGACCGTCGTCCTGGTCTGGTACTCCCAGAGCGCCATCTACTTCGGCATCCGTGCCTACGAGGCCCACGGGCCGGCGCACGGCACCCTCGCCAATCGCGACAACATCTTCTCCGACGACAACGTCCAGATCTACCTCAGCACCTTCGACGACGGCCGCCAGGCCACGGTGTTCGCCGTCAACCCGCTCGGCGTCCAGGCCGATGGCGTGCTGGTCGAGTCGGGAAAGTCGAACGGCAACAGCGTCTTCGGCAACCCGGTCACCGGCGGCCGCGAGCCGATCGACCTGAGCCCCGACTATGTCTTCCAGTCCAAGGGGCACCTGACCGCGTGGGGGTATGAGGTCGAGGTCCGCATCCCCTTCAAGAGCCTCCGCTACCAGTCGGCCCGCTCGCAGGACTGGGGCATCAACATCGAGCGCGACGTCCAGCACGACGGCACTACCCAGACCTGGACGCCGACCCGGCGGGCCGCCGCGTCGTTCCTCGGGCAGTCGGGCACGCTGGCGGGGATCACCGACATCCATCGCGGCCTCGTGATGGACCTGAACCCCGAACTCACCGGCCGTCGGGACGGCGCCACCGATCCCGGCACCGGCGCCTATGCCTACTCCAACACCGGCCCGGACATCGGCGGCAACGTGCGCTGGGGTGTCACCAACAACCTGACCCTCAACGCCACCGCCAACCCGGACTTCTCCCAGGTCGAGTCCGACGCCGGCCAGCTCGGCTTCGATCCGCGCCAGGCGCTCTTCTACCCGGAAAAGCGGCCCTTCTTCCTCGACGGGCTCGAGTTCTTCCAGTCGCCCTACCAGCTCGTCTACACCCGCCAGATCGTGCAGCCGGTCGGCGCCGTCAAGCTCACCGGCAAGGCCGCCGGGACCAACCTCGGCGTCATCGCCGCCGTCGACGGCCAGGCCGATGGCCTGGTGCCGGGACACAACCCGGTCTTCGGCATCGTCCGCGCCCAGCGCGACCTCGGCGCCGGCTCGAAGCTGGGGCTCGTCTACACTGACCGCACCGACGGCCCCGACCGGAACCAGGTCGGCGCCATCGACGGGCGGTTCATCTTCGGCAAGGTGTACAGCGCGCAGTTCCAGGCCGGGATGAGCCACGACCTGCAGAACGGCACCGCGATCGACGCCCCGATCTGGGCCTTGAGCTTCCGCCGCGCCGGCCGGACCTTCGGGTGGAACTCGGCGTTCAACGGGGTGTCGGACAAGTTCCGCACCCGGAGCGGGTTCATCAGCCAGGCCGGCATCGCCAACGCGCTCATCGACCCGAGCTATACCGTGTACGGCGGGAAGGACCGCTGGTTCCAGCGCATCACCGGCGACGTGTCGCTCGGCGGCGTCTGGCAGTACGAGCACCTGATCCACGGCCAAGGGCTGCAGACCAAGCAACTGCACCTCAATCTCTCGTCGGTGCTCAAGGGCGGCTGGCAGGTCGGCGGCGGATACTTCTTCGAGTCGTTCGGCTTCGACTCCGGGCTCTTCGCGAACTACCGGCTCCTCGTGCCCAACGGCGCCGCCACCGACACCGTGCGGTTCACCGGCCAGCCCACCATCCCGAACAGCGAGTTCGTCGTCCAGGTCGGCACACCCACGTTCCGCACGTTCGACGCCAACGGGTTCATCCTCCGGGGCCACGACGAGAACTACTACGAGTGGGCCTCGGGCGACCTCGTGGTGCTGCAGGCCGGGGTCAACTGGCGTCCCAACGCCAACCTGCGGGTGGGGGCCACCTACTCGTGGCAGCAGGTCAACCGCCGCACCGACGGC
>DATIEF010000168.1:0-4058 GCA_035455865.1 Gemmatimonadales bacterium
AGGTCGGCGGCGATACGCGCCTGGTCCTCTTCGTCCTTCGCCTTCCGCTGGATGAGCCGCCCGCTCGGCGTGTACCACCGGGCGGTGGTGATCTTGAGCGCGGTGTGGTCGTCGATCGGGAAGAGCGACTGCACCAGCCCCTTCCCGAACGTCGGCGTGCCGACGATGAGCGCCCGGTCGTGGTCCTGCAGCGCCCCCGCGATGATCTCGGCCGCGCTGGCGGTGCCGTCGTTCACCAGCACCACCACCGGGAGCCCGGGCCACTGCTGCGGCGCCTGGTCAGCGTAGGTGCGTGAGGCCGTGGGGAGCCGCCCCCGGGTGCTCACGATCTGCTGGCCCCGGTCGAGGAAGAGATCGGCGACCTTGATCCCCTGCGTCAGGAGGCCGCCCGGGTTGTTCCGCAGGTCCAGGATGAGCGCCCGCATCCCCTTGGCCCGGAGCGAGGTGACCTCCGCCGCCAGCTCGCTCGCCGAGGAGTCGCTCACCGGGTTGAGGCTCAGGTAGCCGATGCCGTCGCCGAACAGCGTCCCCGGCGGCACCGACCGGACGTGGATCTCCGCGCGGGTCAGTTCGTAGATCCGCACCCCCGGCTCCCCGCCGCGCCGGATGCCGATCTTGACCTTGCTCCCCGGCGGGCCCCGGAGCCGCCGCACGGCCGCATCTGACTGCCACGACTCCGCCGAGCGGCCGTCGACGCTCACCAGCTGGTCGCCGGTCTCGATCCCCGCACGTTCCGCCGGCGAGTCGGGGAGCGGCGCCACCACCGTGATCCAGCCGTTCCGGACGTCGATCCGGATGCCGAGACCGGCGTAGTTGCCGGAGGTCTCCTCCTGCAGGTCCTGGTAGTCCTGCCCGCGGAGAAGCACCGTGTACGGGTCGTGCAGTTCCTCCAGGAGGCCGTCGGCGGCCTTCTGGTAGAGGATGCTGTCCGGGACGGAGTCGACGTAGGCCTGCTCCACCCGCCCCACGACGTCGTCAAACAGGCGAGCCTGGCGATACCCGCCGCCGTCGGCCGCGGCGCCGCGCTGCAGGAGCCAGCCGCCGCAGAGGAACGACGCCACCGCAACGACGATGAGGACGGGCCAGCGTGATCTCACACGAACTCCTTGGAGCAGCGGCTTGGGGCGCCGCGGAATGCCTGTCAGCGGTCGAGCCGCTTCACGATCTCGGCCCACGCGGCGTCGGCCACCTCGGCCGGGGACCGCGCAGCATCGAGGTGCACCACACCGGGACCCGAGGCTGAGCGGTAGGCCTCGTGGACCCGCTGGTGGAACCCATCCGATTCCCGCTCCATCCGGTCCAACTGCTTCCCTGCCTGCGCCTGGCGGGCCACGCCGACCCCGGCCGGGATGTCGAGCACCAGGGTCAGGTCCGGCACCAGCCCGCCGGTCGCCGCGGAATTGGCCGCCGATACCGGCCCGCCCGGCAGGCCGCGCCCGGCCACCTGGTATGCCGTGGTGGAGAGGTCGAAGCGGTCGGTGACCACCACCTCCCCGTCGGCCAGCCTGGGGCGGATCACCTTCTCCACGAGGTCGGCCCGCGCGGCGAGCATCAGGAAGAGCTCCGCCGCGGGACCGGTCTGCGAGGCTGGGTCGAGCGCCAGCGCGCGCGCGGCCTCGGCCAGCGGCGTTCCTCCCGGCTCGCGGACCATCTGCACCCGGTGGCCCGCGGCGCGGAGCCGCGCCTCGAGCGCACGCACCAGCGTGCTCTTGCCGGCGCCCTCCGGCCCCTCGACCACCAGGAAGAAGCCGCTCATCCCAGCGTGATGATGTTGCTGGAGGCGCCCTTCTCGATCCCCTCGCTGATCCGCTCGTTCACCTTGACCATCAACTTTTCGAAGTTGGACCGCGCCACCACGTACGACTGGCCGATCCCGCTGGTCTCGAGGTCGCGCACCGCGGTCTCATACGCCTCGACGGTGGCCGGATCGGGCATCTTCCCCTCCGCCACCTGCGCGTCGACGTCCCGGGCGAGCGTCTGGATCTTCTCCAGCCGCGTGCGCGTCTCGTCATCGCCCCGGAGGTCGGCCTCGGCCCGCCGGAGCGCCTTGGTCTCGTTGGCCTGCCCGATGAGCCGGCCGAGCTCTTCCGCCTTATCCCAGATCACTTACGCCTCGCTCCGCCGCGCGGTGAGGTACCGCTCGCGGCCGAATAGGTCCGTATGCACCTCCACCGTCGCCCAGCCGAAGTGCCGGGCGATGGCCGCGCTCGCCGCCGCGCGCTGACTGTCCAGCTCGATCACGACCCACCCGCCGCCCCGCACCACCCGCCGCCCCTCGTCCAGCAGGCGACGGGTGTGGGTGAGGCCGTCCGCCCCGCTCACCAGCGCCTCCGCCGGCTCCCACGCCCGGACCGACGGGTCGAGGGCGGCGTATTCCGCCGCCGTCAGGTAGGGCGGATTCGCCACCAGCGCGTCGCAGCTCCCATCCGCGAGCGGGGCCACGAGGTCGCCCAGGTGGAACCGGATGGTGGCGCCGACGGCTTCCGCGTTCCGGGCCGCGAGCGCGAGCGCCTCGGCCGACGCGTCGATCGCGTGGATCGCGGAGAACTCCCCCTCGTCCGCGAGCGCCAGCGCCAGGCACCCGGTGCCGGTCCCGATGTCGGCCACGACGCCGGACCGAAGTCGCGCGAGCAGGAGGTCCACCACCCCTTCCGTTTCCGGCCGCGGAATGAGGGCACGGCGGTCGGTCCCGACCAGCAGGCGCCGGAACCCCGTCCAGCCCACCACGTAGGCCAGCGGCTCACCGGCGGCGCGCCGCTCCACCGCGCGCTCGAAGCGCGCCGCCGCCTCACCGGAGATCGCCTCCCTCCGGCCAAGATAGGCCTCCGCCGGCGTCGTGCGCCACAGCCCGCTCCACAGGCGGAGCGCCTCGTCGGCGGCATCCTCCACGCCGGCCTGCGCCAGCCGGGCGCGGACCGCCGGAAGCAGCGCTTCGAGGGTCACCGCCACGTCAGGCACCGGCCGCCTCCTCCCGGCTCGCCACCCGGAGCGCGTCGACCAGCTCGTCGATCCGGCCGTCGAGCACCTCGGCCAGGTTGTGCACCGACAGGTTGATCCGGTGATCGGTCACGCGGCTCTGCGGGTAGTTGTAGGTCCGGATCTTGGCCGAACGGTCCCCGGTGCCCACCATCGCCCGGCGGTCGCGAGACCGCGCCGCCTCCTGCTCGGCGATCATCCGGTCGAGGAGACGCGCCCGGAGCACCTCCATCGCCTTCACCTTGTTCTGCAGCTGCGACTTCTGGTCCTGCTGCGACACGACGACGCCCGTCGGCAGGTGGGTGATCCGCACGGCGCTGTCGGTGGTGTTGACGCTCTGCCCGCCCGGGCCGGACGAGCGGAAGACGTCGATGCGGAGGTCGTTCGGGTTGATCGACACGTCGACCTCCTCCGCCTCGGGGAGCACCGCCACCGTCGCCGCGGAGGTGTGGATCCGGCCCTGCGTCTCGGTGGCCGGCACCCGCTGCACCCGGTGCACCCCCGCCTCCCGCCGGAAGAGCCCGAAGGCGTCGCCGCCGCGCATCGCGACGATGACCTCCTTGTAGCCCCCCAGTTCGCTCGGGCTCACGCTGATCGCCTCGACCTTGAGACCCTTCCGCTCCGCGAAGCGGCGGTACATCCGCTCGAGGTCCGCGGCGAAGAGCGCCGCCTCGTCCCCGCCGGTGCCGGCCCGGATCTCGATGATCGCGTCGCGGTCGTCGAGCGGGTCGCGCGGGAGCAGGAGGTCGTGGAGCTGGCCCTCCATCTCGGCCACCAGCGGCGTGAGCCGCTGGACGTCCGCCCGGGCCAACGCCACAAGCTCGGGATCGGCCTCCGTGGCCAATTCCCGAGCTTGTTCTAGTTCCTCCCGCGACCGGGCCAGGCGCCCCGCCAGGTCGACCACCGGGACCAGCCGCTTCTGCTCGCGGCCCAGGGACTGGAGCGCTGCGCCATCCCGGGCGGTCGAGGGGTCGGCCAGCCGCTGGGCGACCTCCTCCGCCCGGGCCAGCGCCTGGCGGAGTCGGGCGTCCACGGCTTACGCCTGCGGCGCGTCGGCCGTCTGGTACTTCCGGCGGAACCGG
>DATIEF010000169.1:0-2750 GCA_035455865.1 Gemmatimonadales bacterium
GCGACACGGTGACGGAAGTGCTCAACTACGTGCAGTTCCACGCCGGCGACCTGCTCACGGTCTTCCGGCGCAAGGTGAGCCGCGCCACGAGCATCACGCGCGCGGAGGCCAACATGTTCATCGCCGACTACGTGGCGGGGCTGGAGGGGTACACCTACCTCGAGGACAGCATCGAGGTGCGGCTGGAGAATGGCGGGGAGCGGTAGGCGGACCTGGACGGTGAACAGTGAACGGTCAACGGGCCGCCGGAGCTGATCTTCTCCGACGGCCCGTTCACTCTTCACCGTTCACCGCTCACCTCTTACCCCTCACCGCTCTTCACTTCCTCTTGGCCATCGGCACGAACGGGCGCTCGGCGGGACCGGTGTAGACCTGCCGCGGCCGGGCGATCTTCTGCTCCTTGTCGAGGAGCATCTCCTCCCATTGCGCCAGCCACCCCGGGGTCCGCCCCATCGCGAAGAGCACGGTGAAGTAGTCGGTCGGGTACCCCATCGCCTGGTAGATGAGCCCGGAATAGAAGTCGACGTTGGGGTAGAGCTTCCGCTTGATGAAGTACTCGTCCGAGAGCGCGATCCGCTCGAGCTCCAGGGCGATCTCGAGCTTCGGGTTGAGCCCGGTCTGCGCGAAGACGTCGTCGGCCACCTTCTTGATGAGCTTGGCGCGCGGGTCATAGGACTTGTATACCCGGTGGCCGAAGCCCATCAGCCGGCCGCTCCCGGACTTCACCTTGTCGATGAACGCGGGGATGTTCTTCTTGTCGCCGATCTCGTCGAGCATCAGGAGCACGGCCTCGTTGGCGCCGCCGTGGAGCGGGCCGTAGAGCGCCGCGATCCCCGCCGCCACGGCCGAGAACGGGTCGACGTGGCTCGACCCGACCGCGCGGACCGCGCTGGTGGAGCAGTTCTGCTCGTGGTCGGCGTGGAGGATGAGGAGGATCTCGAGGGCCTTCTCCAGCACCGGGTTGGGCTGGTGCTGGCCGCCGATGCTGAACGTCATGTTGACGAAGTTGCCGATGTACCCCATGTCGTTGCGCGGGAACTCGTAGGGGAGCCCGCGGGAGTGCCGGAACGCGAAGGCCGCCAGGGTCGGCATTTTGGCCAGGAGCCTGACGCGCTGGATATAGCGATTCTTCGGGTCCTCGATATGCTTCGCGTCGGGATAGAACGTCGAGAGGGCCCCGACCGCGCCGAGGAGCACGCCCATCGGGTGGGCGTCGTAGCGGAAGCCCTCGAGGAACTTGATGATGTTGGTGTGGACGTACGTGTGATAGGTGATGTCGCGGACCCACGCGTCGAGCTGCTGCTTGTTGGGCAGCTCCCCCTCGTTGAGGAGGTACGCCACCTCGAGGAAGCTCGCCTCCTCGGCGATCTGCTCGATGGGATAGCCGCGGTAGCGGAGGATCCCCTTGTCGCCATCGATGTAGGTGATCGAACTCCGGCACGCCGCGGTGTTCATGAACGCCGGGTCGTACGTCATCAGCCCGAAGTCGTCGTCCGAGGTGCGGATCTGTCGCAGGTCCACGGCCTTGATGGTGCCGTCGGAGACCGGGAGTTCGTAGGTCTTCCCGGTGCGGTTGTCAGTGATGGAGAGGGTGTCTTTGGACACGAGCGCTGTCCTCGAGCTTGGGCGGAGATTGACCTTGCCAGCACCTAAACATAGTCCCCTGTCCGGCGGATGGTACGCCGGGGGCGCGCGTGGCGCGGCCTGAGCCCACCCTCCCGGACCGCGCCCGGGGGGCCCTCCTCGGCCTGGCGCTCGGGGGCGATGCGACCGCGCCGCTGGCCCTCCTTCTGGCCGAGGAACTGCTCGCCCCGGAGGTCGACCTGCGGCGGCTGGCCGACCGGTGGATCGGGTGGCTGCGGCGGGACGGTCGCGGGGTCGACGGGTGGACCCGGACAGCGCTCGAGCACATCGCCCGGCACGACTCGCCGCCGGCGGATATGCCGGCCCCGGTCCGGGCGGCGGGGCTCGGTCGCGCGATCCCGGTGGGCGTGGCGGCGTGGCGGTCGCCGCGGAACCTGGTGAGCGGGACCTGGCACGTGGTGGCGCTCACCCATCCCGACCCGCGCTGCACGTGGGGCGGGGTGGCGGTCAACGTGGCCCTGGCGTGCTTCCTCGACGGCCGGCGGGATGCCGTGCCCGACGTGATCGAGGCGCTCCGCAACAACGATGCGCCGGCGGAGCTCCTGGCCGCGGTCCGGCGGGTGCCGCTGGAGCGCTGGGACGAGATCGGCCGCAACGGGGACGACGCCCCGCCCGTAGTGCTGGACGTGGAGCGCGCCCTCTGGTGCGCGCACCACGCTCCCGACCTCGATGCGGCACTGGCCCTCCTCGGGCACGACGGCGACCCGGACGCGCTCCCGCTCATCGGCGCGCTCCTCGGCGCCCGGGATGGCGTCGACGGCCGGGGGGCGGCGCGGCTGGCGTCGGTGCCGGCGGCGGCGCAACTTCGTTCCGCGGCGGACCGCCTCACGGGGGCCGCCTGAATCCCCTCTCACCGAGCGATGTCACGATGATCAAGCGTCTCGCATTCCTGGCGGCCCTCGCGGCCGCGGTACCGGCCGGCCTGGCGGCCCAACAGCCCACCATCGACACCACGGGCGTCGCCGCGGTCGTTTCCCAGGCAACGGACCATTCCCAGGTGATGGCCATCCTGCAGCACCTGAGCGACGCCATCGGCCCCCGGCTCACCGGCTCGCCGGCCGTCAAGCAGGCCAACGACTGGGGGATGGCGCAGTTCAAGTCGTGGG
>DATIEF010000170.1:0-3511 GCA_035455865.1 Gemmatimonadales bacterium
CTGATAGCTGATAGCTGATAGCTGATAGCTGATAGCTGATAGCTGATAGCTGCCGTTGTGAACACCGCACGGGGGATCGATGAGCATCGACAGTTCCCAGGGCATCACCGGACTCAAGGGCGCGCTCCGCTACGTGCGGGCGTACCGCGACCACGTATTCGTCGTCAAGCTCGGCGGCGATGTCCTGCGCGACCCGGCGGTGCTCGACCAGGTGGCCGCCCAATTGGCGCTCCTCTCCTCGCTCAGCATCCGCCTGGTGGTGGTGCACGGTGGCGGGCCGCAGGCCAATGAGCTGACCCGGCGGCTCGGCGGGGAACCGAAGATGGTGGCGGGCCGGCGCGTCACCGACGACCAGGCGCTCGATGTCGTCAAGATGGTCTACGCCGGCCAGCTCAACATCGACCTCCTGGCCGCGCTGCGGGAACACGAGATCCAGGCGGTCGGGCTCTCCGGCGTGGACGCGGACCTCATCACCGCCCGCCGCCGCCCGCCGGTCAAGGTGGTGGACGACGATGGCCGCGAGCTCACCGTCGACTACGGCCACGTGGGCGACGTGACCGCCGTCGACCCCCGCGTCCTTTCGACGCTCCTCGACCAGCGCTTCGTGCCGGTGGTGGCGAGCCTGGCCGGCGACAGCGACGGGCACGTCTTCAACGTCAACGCCGACACGGTGGCGGAATCGCTCGCGGTGGCGCTGAAGGCGCAGAAGCTGGTGTTCCTGACCGGCGCCCCCGGAGTGCTCCGCGACCGGAACGACCCGTCGACGCTCGTGGCGTTCGCAGACCCCGACGACCTGGCCGAGCTGATGGCGAGCGGCGCCCTGGCGGGGGGGATGCGCCCCAAGGTGGAGGCGTGCGTCCGCGCGGCCACCGGCGGCGTCGAGCGGACGCACATCATCGACGGACGCGCGCCCGATGCGCTCCTCCTCGAGGTGTTCACCGGCGCCGGGTGCGGCACCATGATCGTGGGCCGGAAGGAGAAGGCCACCTACCTTGGCGTCGACCTCGCCGGCTGAGATCGAACTGCTCCGCGCGCTCGTCGCGACCCCCTCGGTGAGCGGCACCGAGGAGGGGCTCGGGCGCTGGGTGGAGTCGGAGGCGCGGGGCTGGGGGCTCGACGCCTCCTGCGACGCGACCGGCGTGCTGGTCGACGTGCGTGGGAAGGCACCGGGACCCACGCTCGCCTTCGCCTCTCACCTCGACACGGTGCCGCCCGGGGAAGGGTGGACCCGCGACCCGTTCACCCCGGTCATCGAGGGCGGGAAGCTCTACGGCCGCGGCTCGGGCGATGCCAAGGCGAGCGTCGCCGCGATGCTCACCGCCGCGCGGGACCTGGCCGAGCAGGGCGGCCCCGCGCGCGGCCGGCTCATCCTCCTCCTCGGCTTCGGCGAGGAGACCCGCCACACGTCGATGCCGGCGCTGGTGGCGCGCGCAGGGAGCGTCGACGCCGCGGTGGTGGGGGAGCCGACCAATCTCGACGTCGCGGTGGCGCAGCGCGGCCTGATGATGGTGGACCTCATTTCCCGCGGCGACCAGCGCCACGCCGGCTATGCCTCCGAAGGCGACTTCACCAACGCGGTGACGGCGCTGGCCGAGGATCTCCTGGCGCTCGGCTCAGTGGCGCAGGACCGGCCCCATCCGGTGCTGGGCCAGCCCACGATCACGGCCACGATGGTGGAGGCGGGAGTGAGCCGGAACGTGACGCCCCCGTCCGCCAGGGCGGTGCTCGACGTGCGGAGCACGCCGGCGTGGTCGCACGGAGAACTGGCCGACGCGCTCCGGGCGCGCCTTCGGTCCGAAGTCGTGGTCACGAGCGAGCGGCTCGTGCCCTGCGAGACGCCGCCCGGCTCGCCACTCCTTGCCGCGGTGCTCCGCGCACGGCCGGCTGCGCGGACCTTCGGCAGCCCGACCTGCTCCGATTGGGTGTTCCTCCGGAACTCGGACGCGGTCAAGTGCGGGCCCGGGACCAGCCGGCGATCCCACACTGCCGACGAGTCGGTCGACCTGGCCGAAGTCACCGAAGCTCGGTCGTTCTACGCGCGGGTCGCAAAGGAGTACCTGCGATGAAGGCCAGGCGGGCGAGCAGGGCAGCGGGACAGCGGGGCCGGACGCCGACGACGTTGTGGTCGCCGTCGGGGGCGGTCGACCAGCTGATGTTCGCCTACACCGTGGGCGACGACCGCGAATGGGACTCGGCACTCCTCGAGTGGGACGTCTATGGGAGCCTCGGGCATCTTGAGGGCCTGCTGGATGCGGGCCTGGTGTCGCGCCGCGACCACGCCGAGCTCCGGCGGGGGCTGCGTTCCGCGCTCACGGCGGCCCGGCGCGGCCGGCTTGTGATCGGCGAGGAACACGAGGACGCCCACAGCGCGGTGGAGGCGTGGCTCACCCGCAGGATCGGCGAGGCGGGCGAGCGCATCCATACCGGCCGCTCCCGGAACGACCAGGTGGCCACCGACCTCCGGCTCTTCCTCAAGGACCGCCTCCTCGCGATCCATCGCGCAGGCGTGGCGGCGGCGGATGCGCTGGCCGGGTTCGCGGCACGGCACCGGACCGCCCTCTGGCCCGGGTACACCCACACCCGGCGAGCGATGCCCTCCTCGGCGGCGCTCTGGGCTGCGGCGCACGCCGAGGGGATCGTGGATACGCTCGAAGGGTTGCCGTCGCTCTGGCGGCGGGTGGATCGCTGCCCGCTCGGCAGCGCGGCGGGATACGGCGCGCCGCTCCCCATCCGCCGCGAGGTCGCTGCGCGCGCGCTCGGCTTCCGGACCGTCGAGCCCAACGTGGCCGCGGTCCAGAACGGGCGCGGCAAGCTCGAGGCGGCGGCGCTCTTCTGGTGCACCCAGCTCGGCCACGATCTCGCCAAGCTCTCGGCCGACGTGATCCTCTACACCGGCGAGGAATTCGGGCTCCTCCGGCTCCCGGCGGCGCTCGCGACCGGGTCGAGCATCATGCCGCACAAACGGAATCCTGACCTCTTCGAACTGACCCGGGCGCGGGCGGCAGCGCTGGAAGGCGACCTCATCGCGGCCTTGGCGATCGGCGGACGGCTCTCGAGCGGCTACCATCGCGACTTCCAGCTCCTCAAGGAGCCGCTGATCCGGGGCCTTCGGCGCACCGAGGAAATGCTCGCGATGATGGCGCACGCCACCGGCGGGCTCGAGGTCGATCGCGCGCGGGGCGCGGCGCTCCTCGAGGGTGGAGCGCTCGCCACCGACGAGGTGATGCGGCGGGTCGAGGCAGGGACGCCCTTCCGGCGGGCGTACCGGGACGTTGCAGCGGCGCTCAAGCGCGGGGAGTCGTTCCCGGCGCCCGCGACCCGTGAGATCATCGCGCGCCGGCGGGCCACGGGTGGCGTGGGCGACCCGGGCATTCCAGCGCTCCGGTCACGGGTCCGTGCGGCCTCGCGCTGGGCCGGGGCGGAGGAGCGCCGGTTCCGGGGCGCGCTCGCGCGGCTCGAGGGGCGGGCCTCGTGACCTCCGACCGCCGCAAGCGCCACCTCAAGATCCTGG
>DATIEF010000171.1:0-6780 GCA_035455865.1 Gemmatimonadales bacterium
CCCCTGCGTCCACTTGGCCGCGCCCCGGGCGGTGTCGGCCGCGACCGGGGGCCCGAACTGGCCCGTGAGCGTGTCGAGGACGGCCTTCCGAAGGGCGTCCTTCGCGGGGCGATAGGCGATGACGATCGAGGCGACCTTGCCGGAGGAGTCGTCGACGGTGAACGCCACGTTGGCGCGCACGTCGTTGGTGAGCAGCAGCCGGCGGACCAGGCAGGTGTGGGTCCGGATGACGGACGCCGGTGCGTCCTCCTGCGTGGCGCTGCAGGCCGCCCGCCGTGGCGCCTTCTGTGCGATGTAGGGCGTCACCGCCTTCCACGCGACGCCGGGGAACATCCCGCCGAACTGGAGGAACGGCTGTTGAGGCGCCCCGCCGGTCATGAGCAGGGCCAGCAGGATGACGAGGCTCACGCCGACGTCACTCCCGTTTCGAGCGCGAACTTGGTGAGGCCGGCGACCGTGTGGATCCGCAACTTCCGCATCAGGCTCTCGCGGTGGGTCTCGACGGTGCGGTGGCTGATGCCGAGCTCCGCGGCGATCTCCTTGTTGGTGAGCCCGCGCGCGATCCCGGCCAGTACGTCGCGCTCCCGCCCGGTCAGCTGGGCGAGCGATCCCGTGCGCGCCTCGCGGTCGAGCTGGCCGCGTTCCGCCTCCGAGAGCCGCTTGGCGATGACCGGGCTGAAGAACGACTCGCCGGCGTGGACCGCCTCCACCGCCTTCCGGAGGTCCGTGGCGGCGCTGTCCTTGAGGATGTAGCCGTGGGCGCCGGCCCGGACGGCCTCCAGCACGTATTCCGGATTGTCATACATGCTGAGGATGAGGACCCGCGCCTCCGGGACGGTGCGCCGGAGTTCCGCCGCCACCTTGAGGCCCGACATCCCCGGCATCGAGACGTCGAGGACGGCCACGTCGGGGAGGGTCGAGCCGGCCAGTCGGAGCGCGTCGGCGCCGTTGGCGGCTTCGGCCACCACCTGGAATCCCGGCGCGCGCTCGAGGATGTGGCGGATCCCCTCGCGCACGACGGTGTGGTCGTCGGCCACGAGCACCTTGATCCCGGGCGGGGTCATCGGGACGTCCCCGCGTTCCGTGGCAGGGGGACCTCGATGTGGACCCGCGCTCCCTCGTCCTCGCCGCTCAGCTCGAGCTTCCCGCCGAGCGCCGCGATCCGTTCCCGCATGCCGACCAGTCCCATGTGCCCTTCCTGTTCGAGTCTGCCGAGGTCCACCCCGCTGAAGCCGGGGCCGTCGTCCACCACGTCGAGGGAAAGTCCGTCGCCCGCGACCACGAGGTCCACTTTCACGATCTGCGCCCCCGCGTGCCGCGCCACGTTCGCGAGCGCCTCCTGCAGCGCCCGGAATATGGCGAGCTCGGCCTCCGCCGAGAGGCCCGGCAGCTCCTCCGGCGCGCGGAACTCGACCACCGTCCCGCTGCGGCCGGCGAATTCGGCCGTGAGCGAGCGGAGCGCGGGGAGGAGGCCCAGGTCGTCGAGGAGCGAGGGCCGGAGGTCGTTGGTGAGGCTCCGGATGCCTCGGATGCCGGCGTCGAGGAGCGCCAGCGCGCGATCGAGCTCGAGCACCGCGTCCGGGTCGGAGCGTTCCCGGAGGAGGCCCAGCTGCATCTTGACCGCCGAGAGCACCTGCGCCGTCTCGTCGTGCAGCTCCCGCGAGAGGCGACGACGTTCGTCCTCGTGCAGGCGCACCATCCGGCTGGAGAGCCGTTCGAGCTCGGCGGTGCGGGCCTGGAGCCGCGCGGTGAGCCCGTCGTACTCGAGGGCCGTGCCGACCTGGTGGCCCAGGGCCACCAGGAATCCGGTGTCGAGTACGGCGAACGGGTCGCGCGCCTCGCCGGCGATGAGGAGCGCGCCGGTGGCGCGGGCGCCGCTGAACACCGGCAGGATGGCCACGTACCCGTTCGGCGTCCCGAGCACGCCCTCGCCCGACCACTGGTTGGTGATCTCCGGGCGCCCCGAGTCGAGCGCCGTCCGGATGGCGGTGGCGCCCGGCCCGGGCGGGACCACCCCGGTCCAGCCGGCGCACCCGCCGGCGCCGCGGACCACGCGCTGCTCGCCGCCGGCCAGCGTCCGGACCAGCGCGCTGCCGCGCACCCCCGGGAGGCTCAAGGGGCGTCCGAGGAGCGCGTCGAGGCGGTCACCGGCGCCGCCCTGCTGGAGGTCGCCCGAGAGCGCCGACAGCGCGGCGAGCCCGCGGCGCAGTTCGTCGAGCACGAGCAGGAGGATCCCGCTGCCCGCGCCGAGGAAGAAGAGCACGTCAACGTAGTAGCCCCACGGGACCCAGGTGCCGCGCGCCCGGAGCACCGGGTAGTCGAGGTGGTGGACCCCCCACAGCAGGAAGGTCACCGCGAGCACCGTGGCCCCCGCCGACCCGCCCACCCGCCGCCGGTACTGCAGGAAGACCCGCCCGGTCCACACCGTGGCGAAGCTCAGGAACAGCACCATCGGGAGCGCGGCCCAGAAGAAATCCCGCATCGCATAGATGGCGATGTAGGACCAGACCGGCGGGAAGAGCGCATAGAAGGCGTGCCGCGGGCTCCAGTGGAGGTTCCGCGAGAAGACGAGCGCGGCGTAAAGGATGGCGAGGGCGGTCCAGCCGGTCACCACCTGGTGCCAGTAGAGCCATGTCCAGTTCTGGGTGGACAGGAACGACAGGATGCAGAGGATCCGCGCGAGGTAGAGCGTCCAGGCGGCGGCCCACCAGCGGAAGTACGCCCGGTGGTAGCGGAGGGCCAGGTGCAGGCAGAGGAGTGCCAGCGCCAGCGCCACCAGCGCCTGAAGCGCACCGGCGGAGAATTCCTGGGAGGTGGCGGGCGGGATCGCGTATTGCATCGGGTGGGAATCTACCGTGCGGCGCCGGGTGCCGCGGGGCGCGGATCGCGGACCGTCCCGCGACCCGCGACCCTCGACCCACGACCGTCAGATGTGGTGTACCGCGAACCCGGCGATGTGCACGTCGAGATTGTGGTTGACCCGGAGCCCCACGATGCCCTTGGTGTCGAAGTCCGCCGCGCTGCCGCTGTGGACCTCCTTGCCGTTCACCATGAAGGACACGGTGCCACCCTTGGACTGGATCGACACCTCGTTGGTCGCCTTGCCGTCGGCGCCCGCCTTGATGACGGCGTCGTTGGCCGTCCACGGCACCACTGTGCTGACCGAGTCGCCGTTGCGGCGCTTGATCATGAACTTCCCGTCGCCGCGGATGATGAGGTAGGTGTAGCGCTGGCCGGCGCCGCTCAGGTCGCTCCCGCCGATGATCAGCCCGTACGCCTCCGGGTGCATCGGCGCCTTCATCTGCGTGAACGTGGCCAGGGTGTGGAAGTCGCCGGTGGCGGTGTCGCCCGGCTGCCAGAAGATCGCGGCCGGTCCCATCGTGGCGTGGAGGCCGGTGCCCATCGTGACGAACTTGACGTTCGTGAGCGGGGCGTTCCGGTCGGTCCGGGCGGACCACCCGGTCGGGAGGGTGCCGCCCCCCTGGACCGTCTTGTCGGGGTCCTTCATGTCCTTGTGCTGCTGGGCCGCCAGCGGCGCGGCGGCGAGGGTCAGGAGGAGCAGGGTGGAGAGGGTACGCATGGGGATGACCTCGCTCAGGTGGCGGGACGCGGGCCGCGGTTGCGGGGCGTTCCCGGTTCGACTAGACTGACTTCCGTTCTGCGGGACCCGAACACCGGGGAGGGACGATGTTCCAGGCCATCTACGTCACGCTCGCCTTCGTCGGCGCCATCGGCATCATCTGCGCGCTGGCCTTCGTCACGCTGCTCATCGGCGTGCTGGTCAATTCGATGGTCACGCTGATGTCCGGGCCCCTGATCGACCCGCTGCTCAAGAAATACAAGCCCGAATGGCTGTGACCCGGGCCCGCTGATGCCGACGGCCGGACCACCTGGTCCGGCCGTTCTCATTCCCGGTCAGGCCCCGGACTCCTCTTCGGCGTGCGCCTCGGCGGTCGAGGCCACCTTGAGCGCCGCCTCGTAGTTGATCTTGAGCATCTGGTAAAGCTCGCGGAGCGTGCGGAACTTGCTGACCCCGCCGCCGGTGCGGCGCGCGACCTGTTCGATCCCGCCCATCGCATCGGCCAGCCGGGTGAGCCCGAGCCCCTGCGCCTGGGTCTTCGAGGCCGACACCTGGCGGAGGAGGGTGCGGCCCAGCTGCTCGTCCGCCTTGGGCGCCGCCATCTGCTCGATCAGCGAGCCCATCGCCGTGAGCTGGCGGCCGTACGGCTCCAGGAACGCCAGCTGGGCCTGCTGCTTGGAACTGAGCTTGACCGCCATACGCCAGGGCCTTTCGGGGGAGGGCCGGCTGCGACCGGCTGGAGGCCGGGTGCCGAGTGCCAGGAAAGATACCCGCCCCGGAGTCTTACATTATTCCCGACTTCGCCGCCAGCCAGAGCTTGTACAGTCGCTCGAATCCATCCTGCAGCAGCTCCACCTGCTGCGGTGTCGGGGAGGCGCCGGCGGCCCGCTCGATCTCGTCGCAGACGCGCCCCATCTCCCGCCGCCCCTGCGCGGCCGATTCTTTCCGGATGGTGGCCACCAGCGCCTCGATCCGGCGGTGGGCGTCGGCGTCACCGGGCACCTGCCAGAGATACGACGCGAGCTCCTTGCCGTTCTGGATCGATTGACCTAGCGTGTCGAGCAGCGGGGAATGCATCCGTCGAGGCGCGGCCCGGCCTGGTTCGTCCGTCATCAGTGCCCATCTCCCGAGATTTGGAGCCGAAAGCTAACCTATGCGCCGATCCGTCCTGCCGATCGCGGCCCTGGCCTTTGCGCTTTCCTTGCCCCGGGCCGCCCGCGCCCAGCTCACCCGGCCCGAACGCACCGCCTTCAAAGAGACCTCCTCCTACGCCGACGTGATGGCGTTCCTCGACTCGCTCCGGCTCCGCGGCGCGCAGTTCCGCGAAGGGGTCATGGGGCTGAGCCCCGAAGGCAAGCCGATCCCGTACGTGATCGTCTCGCGCCCCCTCGTGTCGACGCCGGTCGAGGCCGCCCGGAGCGGGAAGCCGGTGGTGTACATCCAGGCCAACATCCACGCCGGCGAGATCGAGGGAAAGGAAGCGGCCCAGATGCTGCTCCGCGACCTGACCCTCGGCGCCCTGCGGCCGCTCCTCGACAGCGTCGTGATCGTGATGGCGCCGATCTACAACAGCGACGGGAACGACCGGTGGGCCCCCGGCGAGGTCAACCGGCCGGGCCAGAACGGTCCCGCCCTCGTGGGCACCCGCGCCAACGGCCAGGGCTTCGACCTCAACCGCGACTACGTCAAGCTCGAGGCCCCCGAGACCCGCGGGTCGCTGGCGCTCCTTACTGCGTGGGATCCCGACGTCTTCCTCGACCTCCACACCACCGACGGCAGCTACCACGGGTACGCCCTGACGTATTCGCCGGGCCTCAACCCCAACAGCCCCCCGGCCAACGACTACGTGCGCGACTGGTTCCTGCCCCGGATCCGTGAGCGCGTGCGCCAGCGGCACCACGAGGAGATGTTCTGGTACGGCAACTTCCGCGACCAGGACCCCGACTCCCTGACCCAGGGCTGGGAGACGTACGACCCGCGGCCGCGCTTCGGCACCAACCTCTTCGGGATGCGGGGACGGATCTCGATCCTGAGCGAGGCGTACAGCAACGACGACCTCAAGACGCGGATCACCTCGACCTACGACTTCGTCCATGAGATCCTCTCGCTCCTCGCCGAGGACCGGGCGCGGGTCAAGGCGGTCATTGCCCGGTCGGATGCGTTCCATCCCGATTCCATCACCGTGCGCTCCGTGATGGCGCCGCCCACGATGCAGGATGTGATCGCGGAGCTCACCCGCCCCGCCGGCGAAGGGAACGGCCCGTACGCCCGCCGCACCCGCACCGGCGTCTTCAAGACCATCCGGATGCCGGTCTTCGACCGGTTCGCCCCGGCGCGGAAGGAGGCGCTTCCCGAGGCGTACCTCCTGCCGCCGCAGTTCGCGGACATCGTGGCGCTCCTCCGGCGCCAGGGGATCCTCGTCGGCCGGCTCGGCGCGCCGTGGCACGGCGACGGCGAGACCTTCCGGATCGACAGCCTCAGCGCAACGTCCGTGGTCTTCGAGGGACACCGGGCCGTCTCGCTCGAGGGCCACTGGGCCGCCCACCCGGGGCTCGACGCTGCCGCCGGCTGGTACGTCGTGTCCACCCGCCAGCCGCTCGGCGTCCTCGCCGCGTATCTCCTCGAGCCGGCGTCGGAGGACGGATACGTCGAGTGGAACTTCCTCGACCGCGCGCTCCGCGCGGGCCAGGACTATCCGTTCTTCCGCGTCCGCGCGCCCATCGATACGCCGCGGGCAATGGTGCCGTAAGGCGCGCACGTCGTACATCGTCCGGAGATCAGGACCGCCTCGACCACGAAGGGCACGAAGGTACCCGAAGAACTGCCGCGAAGAGGATGAATGTTGTGGGTCGCCGGGTGCGCCCCGCGATCCATCGTGATCCATGTCACGGGGACCACATCGTCCGGCAGTTCTTCGTGATCCGTCGTGCGTCTTCGTGCCCGTCGTGGTCGAGGCTGTCCCGATCAGGTCGCGATCCTCGCCACGCCGGATCTACCTTCAGACCGAGGACCCAATTGCTCAAGCCCGGGACCAAGGCCCCTGCGTTCTCCCTCCCCGCCGATGACGGGTCGACGGTGGCGCTCAAGGACCTGAAGGGGAAGTGGGTCGTCCTCTACTTCTACCCCAAGGACGACACCTCCGGCTGCACCACGGAGGCCTGCGAGTTCCGCGACGCCTGGGCCGCCGTCCGCCGCACCGG
>DATIEF010000172.1:0-2294 GCA_035455865.1 Gemmatimonadales bacterium
ATAACAGTAAACGGTGCAACTGGCGGTGGTGGCACTTATGAGTACACCAAAAATGGTGGAACAAGCTGGCAAGCATCTAATTCATTTACCCACCATCACGTCGAACCCGGGCAATGCGCTCATCGGCGCCGGGTTCCTGGCCATCGGGGTGCCGGTGTGCCTGTTCTGGCGGAACAGGTCGCTCGCTCGTTGACGAGCATCGCCGCCGGACCTGGACTGCCTGAACCACGAAGAACACCACTCGCTCCGCTCGGGACAGGCTCCGGAGCACGAAGAGACACGAAGGTCCGCTCTTGTGGTGGGATGGCGCATGAGATTCCGTTCGCGTGACCACGCCGTCAGTCAGTCCTCCGTGCTCCTTCGTGCGCTTCGTGTGTGAGGCTGTCCACAATGGCCCGTGAATCTTGTTGACTTCAGGAGGCGTTCGTGAAGACGCTCGGCTGGCTGGGTGGGATGGTCGGGAGCACCGCGGCCGGCGTGTTCGGCTGGTGGCTCGGCGCGTTCGTCGGATCGACCACCGCGTTCATCCTGTCGGGAATCATGGGTGGCGTCGGTCTGTACTACGGCAGGAAATGGGCGCTGAAGATGGTCGGGATGTGACCCAGCGGCGCCGGATCACGGGATTCCATCAGGACGAGGAAGGACACTGGGTGGCGGAGCTCGAGTGCGGCCACGCCCAGCACGTACGACACGACCCGCCCTGGCAGGTCCGCGAGTGGGTGACCACCGCGGAGGGTCGGGCGGGCCGGATCGGCACCGAGCTCGAGTGCCGGGAGTGCTACACCGCCCCTACGGGATCGGGATGACCACCTGCGTCGGGAGGCTCCGGGCGGTGCTGTCGCCGACGCCGAGCTGACCGCTGCCGTTCTGGCCCCAGCAGTAGAGGTAGCCACCGGCGCCGATGCCGCAGGCGTGATCGGACCCGGCGGAGACGTCGGTGAACTTGAGCCCGCCCTGTACGATCGCCGGCGCCGATCCCAGCGACCCGCAGTAGATATCCCCGGCGGGGGAGATGATGCAGTACCCGCCCAGGCTCCCCACCGCCACCGCCGTGGCCACCGTGCTGATCGGCATCGCCGCCGGGACCTGGCCGGCATTCCCAGCCGCCGGCCCGACGTATCCCCAGCACCAGAGGGTGTAGCTCGAGGTGATGGCGCACGTGTTGCTGCCGCTCGAGGCCAGCTTGATCGACGACGGGACGCCGGTGACCGGCAGCGGCGCGTAGGCGCAGCGCCCCGACCCTCCGGCGCTGACGTTGCAGGTGGTGTCGAATGAGGCGTATTGCGTGGTGTCGCCGACGCCGACCTGCGTCGCCTTCCCCCAGCACCAGACGGCCCCATTGCTCGCGAGCCCGCAGGTATGGTCGTCCCCCGCCGCGACCTGCGCCCAGCTGATCCCACCCGCCACCTTGCTCGGCACATCGAGGCTGTCGCGCGCACCGGGCACGACGCTGTCTCCCCGGACACCCGCCGCATATTGACCCCAGCACCAGATGGCGTGCGCCGCGTTGACGCCGCAGAAGTGCGACCCGCCGGCACTGATGGTATCGATGACTGTGTCGTTGATGAGCGGTGTGGGAGTAGCGCCGAGCGACCACGAGGCCGACGAATCGACCGTGGCCGTCCCCTGGCAGAGGGTCTGACCAGCCACGGCGACGCCGCACACGTAGCTCGTGGACGCGCCCGAGAGCGCCACCGACACCCAGCGGAACTTGGTGCCGGACGCCCAAGTCACCGGCTTGGGTCCGAAGCCGCGCCCCCAGCACCAGGCGGTGCTGTCCGCGGTGACGGCACAGCTCACGTCGCCACCCGAGGAGAGCTGGCGGACGGGTGAGGAGGGCGCGGCCTTGGTGGGGCCGGTCGAGCCGCCACATCCAGACACAAGGGCAATGGCCAACAGCGCGCGAAGTCGGACTCGCACGAGGTCTCCGAGGGTGACAGTTGAGGGAAGTGGATTATAGTCGCGGGGACGGGCGAGCGGGGGTGGGGAGCACAGGAAAGCGGGGGAAAGCGCAGGAAGGCGGGGGAAAGCGGGGGAAGGCGTAGGAAAGCGTAGGAAAGGCGGGGACCGGGGGCTGCTACTAGCGCAGGGCCTTCACCATTTCCGCGGCGTCGGTGTGGGCGTGGACTTCGCGGACGCCGGTGGCGCGCACGATGGCCGCCACATTCCCGGCGCGGATCCTTCCGCCGGCCAGGATGCCGATCCGGCCGGCGGCGCGGTCCACGAGGCGCTTCAGCTCCGGCACACCCGCCTCCGCGGTCGGCGCACCACCGGAGGTGAGCACCCGGTCGACG
>DATIEF010000173.1:0-4024 GCA_035455865.1 Gemmatimonadales bacterium
GGACTGGTGGTACTCCTTGGATTGGCAGCCCTGTGCTTGGCTGGAACGTTGATCAGTTCGATCAAGTTGAAAGCACACTGGTCACGTCGGGATGTCGAGTGGTCACTCTTCACACTGAATACACTCATTCTGGATTCGTCGAACTATGATCGGCCGGTGGGATTGTGGCTGTTCCTGTCGCTGGTTTCTGGAATGGGGCTCACCATTGCGGCGATGCTATTCTTCGCGCGCAGTTGAACATTGAGGGTAGCCCCGCTTAGAGGTCCGGTTCTAAGTTGACAGTCCGACGCCGGCGAGGAGCCCCAGATCAGGTCCGGTCAGGCACGTCAGTGAGCGGCCGCAAGTCGAGACACATAGACGCCAGCACTCCGGAAGGCGGGCGGCGCTCGCACAATGGCGCGGTGGTGCTTGATCCACACTGTCCCGCTGCCCCGCTCCCCCGCTGTCTGGCACTGGTAGTAGCTGTAACGACTCCGGTGGCATCGGCGGCAGCGATTCGACCGTCGGGGCCGGCACGATCGTGTCCGGCACATCCACAAGCCCGGAGTCCGGCGGGATCTCCACCTGCTCGCCGCGCAGGTGCGCGAGGATGAGCTGCTGGCGGTGGAACATCCGCGCCGGGCGGTATCCCGGGTTGGACCGGAGCGGGAAGGGCAGCTCCCCCGCCAGCTCCGCGGACTCCGCGAGCGTCAATTGCCGGGCGGGATGCTTGAAGTAGAGCCGGCTTGCAGCGTCGACCCCCCAGACCTCGTGGCCCAGCTCCACGGTGTTGAGGTAGAGCTCCATGATCCGGTCCTTGTCGAGCGCAGCTTCCAGCCGCCAGGCGGTCACCGCCTCCTTCACCTTCCTAAGCGGGTTCCGGGAGGGTGAGAGGTACAGGTTCTTGGCCAGCTGCTGGGTGATGGTGCTCGCGCCGCGGAGCCGGTCGCGCCGCGCCCAGGCGTGCGGCAGGGCCCGCAGCAGGTCGCGGCGGTCGCGGCTGGAGCCCCAGCGGAAATCATCGCGGTCGTACCCCAGCGCCCGGCGCAGGTTGACCCAGTCGATCCCGTGGTGTTCCAGGAAGCGCTGATCCTCCCCCGCCATCGCGGCGTCGACCATCGAGGGTGCGATGGAATCGAGGGGGACAGGGTGGTAAAGGCGGGCGGGCGGTCGCATCGACGCATGGCCGGATACCGGGGTCCGACCATCCGACCGTCCGACCGTGCGCCCATCCGCCCGTTCCTGCTTCCGCCGCATCTCCTGGAATGCCGTCTCGGCCGGCCAGTGGGTCCGGTACCACGCGGGGGGTGGCCAGACCGCAAAGAGCCACACCACGAAGGCTCCCGCCAGTCCTGCCACCCCCCGGAGGAGGTTCCCGGCAGACAGCTTCATCCCGTCACGGTCGCCGGGCCACCGTGAAGCGCCCCATCTGGCGGACCGTGACCGACTGGCCCACCGCCAGCACCGAGATCTTCATCACCACCGAGTCGACCCCGCTCGATGCCTCGAGGGTGCCGTCGGCGCCCAGCGTGTACTGCGCCGTCCGGGTGCCGCCGCCCATCAGCGTCACGATGTTGCTGGTGCCTTTCCGAGAGATCGTCCCGCTGTCCCGGATCTCCAGGGTCCGGGGCGCGACCCCGGCCCCGGCGCTCCACCCCGCGATCAGCGTGTCCGACACCTGGAGGTTCAGGTTCGAGAACGGGTACGTCGACGCGACCGTGTCGGACCACGCATCGCCAGGGCGCGCCCCGGTCGCGGGGAGGACCGGGAGCCAACGGAGGAAGTCCGGGGTCACCGCTTCGGCGCCGGTCGAAGGCCGGTCGGGGACGAGGCCGGAGATGCGGCCGGTGCTGTCCACGGTCCCGGACCAGGTCGTCCCGGCGACGCCCACGAACGGCGCCCGTGCCATCTCCGGCGCCCCAGAATCGACCGTGACCGAGTCGAGGGTGATCGCGATCCTGGCGTCGCCGGTGGTACCCGCCGGGGGCGGCGTGATCGACACCGTGACGAGCAATGTGCGCCCCACCACCTGCGGCGTCTCGGTGCCGTTGGGGAGCCGGGTGGTGATGGTGTCCAGCCGGTAGACCGTGTAGCGCGCCGGTGGCGCCGGTCGGATCATCACCGGCGCCATCGGTCGGGCCCGTCCGTGGCCGGTGCGCGGGGCCACGTCGGTCCCGGCGCCGGTGTTGCTGCTGCAGGCGGCCAGGAGGGCCAGCCCGCCGAACAGGAGCGCCCTCACTTGATGGCCGAGATCGTCACGATGTTGGTCGACTTGACCGGGATCGGCGCCGGGGCCTGGTCGAGGGTGATGGTCATCGACGCGTCCTCGTTCATCGTCGCGCCGATCATCCGCCCATCGGCGGCCACCCAGTAGGTCGCCGCACCGGTGGCGGTGCCGTCGAGCACCACCTTCCCCTGGGCGCCCTCGATGGTGCCGTTGCGTGCCCAGCTGTAGGCGCTCTGGACCTTCCGCGCCTGGACGCCGTCGTGCTGCTCGATCGCCGTCACCACCCAGTTGGCCACGGCCTTGGTGTGGACGTCGCCGGCGCTCCCCTGCGGGGTGGTGTACTCGACGGTGTCGGTCCACTTGTCGCCGAGCTTGGCGGAGGCCTTCATCCGCGGGAAGAAGTTCTGGAAGAGCGGCAGCAGCTGCTGGGCCAGGGGGTTCTGGCTGGCCACCTTGAGGGCCGAGACCCGGCTGCCGGCGTCGAGGAAGGCGCTGGCGCTGGCGCCCTTCGCGCTGTCCACGAGCGCCGGGGGCGGCGGCGCCAGCGAGCTGTCGGTGTCGACGTGCACGGAGTCGAGCGTGGCGAGCAGCGCCTTGCCGGCCGCGCTGTCGGTGAGCGCCACGGTGTAGAAGCTCGACAGCTTGGCACCCTGGTGCTGCACCTGGCCACCCAGGGCGGTCAGGTCGAGCGTGGCCTGGTTGCTGGAGTCCACCCGGTAGCGTTGGGTGGAAGTGCCGCCGGCGACGAAGCCGGCGAGGACGCTCACGGACAGCGCAGCGAGCGCGATCGGACGAACCTGCATAAGGACTCCGGTGGGGGTGTGGCGGGTGGGGGCGGGACGCTCAGTCGTCCCGGCCGGTCAATTCAGGCTTGGTCTTGCCGAACACGGCCACGAGCTCCTTGGCGTCGCTGGTGACCCGGAGCAACCGCCAGCCGTGCTTGCGCATGTCGGCGCGCCACGCGATGAGCCGTTCCCACGCGCTGAGCGGGGTGCGGAACACCCGCAACTCGGCCACGCGCTCCCAGGCCGTGGGGTATCCCCGGTCCCGGGATGCGGGGCCGGCCGCGCGGGGGTCGCGGGAACGACGGTCGCTCGACACGGTGAGGATTCTACGGAGGGGGGACAGGGGGGGCAAGTTGGTGGGGTCGTTGGTCGTTGGTCGTTCGTCGTTGGCACCCGCCCCTGCCCGAAGCCCAATGACCATCGACCAATGACCAACGACCTCCCAAAATGGAGTCCCCCACCCTCGTTTCCGAAGGCGGGGGACACGGGTCAAGCCGTAAGCCGAGTTCTGTTCCCGGCGCCTCGCGGCACCGGGGATGGTCATCTGTCTGGGACGGCGGTCGCCCGACGCCTCAAGCAGCCTACCCGCGGCTCACCGTTGCCGGTGTTGTCGGTGCGGGCCGCACCTCGCCGCTTATTTGGCCTTGCTCCGACCGGGGGTTACCGTGCCACCCCTGTTGCCAGGGGCGCGGTGGGCTCTTACCCCACCGTTTCACCCTTGCCTGTGCCCCTCGCTTGCGCTCGGGGCCATCGGCGGTCTGCTCTCTGTTGCCCTGTCCGTCGCCTTTCGGCGCCCAGGCGTTACCTGGCGATCTGCCCTGTGGAGCTCGGACTTTCCTCGACGAGGTCTCCCCCGCCGCGACCATCACGCTCGGCCCGTGCGTGGAAGATAACGGAATAGGCCAGCGGGGTGAACGGTGAACGGTCAACGGTGAACGGGCAACAGAGAACGGTGAACGGACAACGGGGGCGGCGCGATCGGGTGTCGCCCGCTCCCGGACCACCCGTTCACCGTTCACCGTTGACCGTTCAC
>DATIEF010000174.1:0-2410 GCA_035455865.1 Gemmatimonadales bacterium
ATGAAGGGATCTTCCAACGACGGCACCCTCAACCGCCGACGTGTGTCGTGTAGTCGGCGGGGGAGAGGAGGGCCTTGAGCTCGGCGGGGTCCTTGACCCGGAGCGTGATCATCCAGCCGGCGCCGTAGGGATCGCGGTTGACGACCGCCGGGTCGGCGTCGAGGGTGGCGTTGACGCTCACGACCTCGCCGGCCACCGGCGTGAAGAGCTCGGATACCGCCTTGACCGCCTCGATGGTGCCGAACGCGGCGTGGGCAGCGAACTGCTGGCCGGGCTTGGGGAGGTTCACGAAGACGACGTCGCCGAGCTCGCCCTGGGCGTAGTCGGTGATGCCGATCTTGACCACGGCGGCGTCGGCGGTCTTCCCGACGTACTCGTGGTCCTTGGTGTAGCGGAGGTCGGCGGGCACGTTGGACACGGTCACTCCGGGGCGGTGAAGGCGCGGTGAAGATAGGCGCGCCGGCGGGCCGATTCAAGCACGGGCGGCGGCGCGGCGGCGGATCTCGTCCCAGGCGGCACGGGCGGCGCGATCGAGGTCTTCGACGGTGCCGGTGTTCTCGATCACGAGGTCGGCCCGCTCCCGCTTGCGCTCGGAGGGGATCTGGGCGCCGATCATCCGGTCGGCCTCCTCGGTCGAGAGGTCGCGGTGCTGGATGAGGCGCTGGCGCCTCACCGGCTCCGGGGCGTCGACCAGGACCACGAGGTCGAACGCGGCGGGGTCGGCGGCCTCGAAGAGGAGGGGGATGTCGTTCACCACCACCGCATCGCCCCGGGCCTTCGCCTCGGCCACGAGCTGTTCCCGCCGCCGCCGGACCGCCGGGTGGACGATCCCGTTGAGCGCAGCGAGCGCGTCGTCGTCGCCCATCACCAGGCCGCGGAGCGCCGCCCGGTCGAGCTCCCCGGAGGGCAGCAGCACGTCCTTGCCGAAGCGCTGCACGATGGCGCGGAGGACCTCCGTGCCGGGCGCCTGCGCCTCGCGGGCCAGCTGGTCGGCGTCGATGACCGTGGCGCCCCACTCGCGGAAGCGGCGGACCACCTCGGACTTCCCGGCGCCGATGTTGCCGGTGAGGGCGATGTTGAGCATATGCGATCCGCTATCCGCTATCCGCTATCCGCTATCCGCTATCCGCTATCCGTCGGGTCCGGTGCAGGTCGCGGCGCCATCGATCCGGGCCGCCGGTAACGAGCGGACCACGGGTAGCGGACAGCGGATAGCGGATAGCGTTCACAGAAGCGCCGTCTGATCCTCGTCCGTCCGCGGGACCCGATGGCAGTGCCGGCAGCGGGCCTCGTAGCTCTCGCGGCCGCCGACCATGATGGTGGGGGAGTCGTACTTGGCGGGGCGCCCGTCCACCAGCCGCTGGTTGCGGCACGCTTCGTCGCCGCAGACGACGCAGATGGCGCGGAGCTTGTCGACCTTCTCGGCCACGGCCATCAGCTCGCCCATCGCGCCAAAGGGCTCGCCCCGGAAGTCGGTGTCGGTGCCGGCGAGGATCACGCGGACGCCGCGATTGGCCAGCGTCGTGACCACCTGGACGATCCCTTCGTCGAGGAACTGCGCCTCGTCGATGGCGACGATCTCGGTATCGGGGCGCACCTGGCGGATGATCTCGCCGGCCGAATCGATCGGGATGGCCTCGACCTCGCGGCCGTCGTGGCTGGAGACGTGGTACAGGCCGGCGTAGCGGGCGTCGAGGTGGCTCTTGAAGACCTGCACCGCGCGCCGGGCGATGATGGCCCGGCGGACGCGGCGGATGAGCTCCTCGCTCTTGCCGCTGAACATCACGCCACTGACGACCTCGATCGAGCCGGAGCGGGCGCCGCTGTACATCGCTGACCTCAGGTGGGGGCGGGCGGGAGCGGTGAGCTTACAGGGTCCGGCGGGCGGGGTCAAGCGAAAACCCCGCCATCTTGCGGTTTTCCGGCCGGTGCCCCCATATTGTGGCGCGTTCACGGGCTTTCCCGCCGATGGACGCCCCAAGTCCCGATCCTTCCGGCGCCGGCGCGTACCGGGCCGAGCAGGACAACGTCCCCCCTCACACGGAGTCTTTCATGAACAAGCAGGAGCTGGTGGAGGCCGTCGCGAAGGCGAACGACACCTCCAAGGCCGAGGCCGCGAAGTGGGTCGACACGTTCTTCGGGCACGACGGCGTCATCTCGAAGGAGCTCAAGAAGGGCGGCGAGGTCAACGTGACCGGCTTCGGGAACTTCAAGACCCGCAAGCGGGCGCAGCGCACCGGCCGCAACCCGCAGACCGGCAAGTCCATCACCATCAAGGCGTCGACGGCGCCGGTGTTCCGCGCGGGCAAGGCCCTCAAGGACATGGTGAACAAGAAGAAGTAGGGGCGCGCCGCGCGCGCCGGCACGGCTCGCGTGAAGCGTCAGCACCGCAGGCCAAACGGGTCACCCC
>DATIEF010000175.1:0-8052 GCA_035455865.1 Gemmatimonadales bacterium
AGCATCCGAGGACAATGTGGCGGGCACGCCGAGGGTGGTGGCGTCGAAGGTCTGGGCGCAGGCGCCGACCATAAGGAGCGCGAGCGGGAACGCGGCCCGGAGGGACCGTGGCAGGCGGAGGGTCACGAGGGTCCCGGAAGAAGAGCCCGGGGAAGGCGCGCCACCGTGGCGCGCCTCCCCTCGGGGTAGATCAGAGGCCCGGAACGTGGATGTTGTAACCCACGCCGACCGAGAAGGTCGACGGGCTGATGTTGTTGAGCTTGATCATGTCGTACGCCACCCGGATGCCAAGGCCGCCGGCCAGGCCGAGGTTGACGCCAGCGCTCAGGCCGAACTTGGTCTGGGTCTGGGTGCCGGGCAGGGCGCCGCCTTCCTGGCGGACGTATTCCATGCGGGGCGCGATCCACGGCTTGATGGACAGGGCCGGGCTCGGGATGTTGACCGCGATGCCCAACCCGAACGGCACGTTGAGCTGCTTGATGGTCGTCCCCTGGAGCCCAGACGCGTAGCCGGCGCCCACCTGCGCGTTCACGGTAACGGGAACGAGCGGGCCACCGAAGATCTTGAAGTTGGCGGTGGCGCCGACCCAGGTGTCGCTGGTGCCGCCGTCCGGCTTGTTCGACGCGACGGTGGCGGTGAAGCCGAGGGGGCCGAGCGCGACCGACCCGGTCAAGCCGTAGGTATGACCCTTACCAGCATCGGCGTTGGGAAACCCGACGTCCGCATTGATGCCGATCCCGGTCCCGATCCCCGAGTTGAACCTCGGCAGCCCGGCGACCTGGGCCGAGGCGGTGGCGGCGAATGCCACCGACGCAACGGCGAATGCCGCGAAGACCTTCGAGCGCATCTGAGCCTCCTACGGGTGATTGAATGACGGGGGCCCTCGCCCCCGACGCGAACCGGCGCGCCGCAAGCTATCGCGGACGCGCCGGGGAAGTCAATTCACGCGGTCAGTGGATGAACGCCGCGCTCACGCTCACGCCATCCAGGTCGCCGATGCCGCCGGCCACCCGGAGGTCCACCCGGCGCGACACCCGCATGTCCACCCCGAGGCCGAGGGTGAAGTCGAGGTGGCTGTTGCCTGACGCGAACACGGGCGTCAGCACCGGCTGCACGTACGGAACGAAGCTCATGCTCGAACCTTCGAGGTCGAGCCGGCGTCCCATCGAGAGGCCCACCGGGATCAGGAGCTCCGAGCCGCCGCTCACGAACCGGCCCCCGAAGCCCAGCGTGAGGGCGCCGTCGAGCGGGAACCCCTCGTCGTGGGTCAGCACCCGGGTCCGGCCGTCGACACCGAGGAGGAGCGCCGTGTTGGCGTTCCCGTTCGGGGCATCGAACCCGCCGCGGAAGCCGATGTCCCAGGCGTGGCTCCCGATCCGGTAGAACCCCTCAAGGCCCACCCCGCCGCCGACCGGATCGGAAAGCGAGATGCCGGCCTCGGAACGCTGGAATGCGCGGTACGGGGCGGCGAACACCGGCGTGCCGGTGGACTGCGCGGACAGGACAGAGGACGGCACGGCGCCGGCCAGCAACAGCGCCACGGTCAGTTTACGCATGCTTGGCTCCTTGCACGTGTTCCGCGACGACGCGGACCGTGTCGTGGGCGACCTGCACGAACCCGCCGCGGACCTGGTACCGGTCGGAGACGTCGCCGCGATGGATGGTCAACACGCCCTCCCCCAGCAGGGTCATCAGCGGGGCGTGGTGCGGCAGGACGCCGACCGAGCCGTCGTAGGCCGGGACGGTCAGGGCATCGGCGTCACCATCGAAGATGGCGGCCTCGGGCGAGATGACCGTGACGCGCATCACGCCGAGGCCAGCTTCTTGGCCTTCTCGACCGCCTCGTCGATCCCGCCCACCATGTAGAACGCCTGCTCGGGCAGGTGGTCGAACTCGCCGGCGATGACGCGCTCGAAGCTCTCGACGGTCTCCTCGAGCTTGACGTACTTGCCCGGGAAGCCGGTGAACTGCTCGGCCACATGGAACGGCTGCGACAGGAAGCGCTGCACCCGCCGCGCCCGCGCGACCACCTGCTTGTCCTCCTCGGAGAGCTCGTCCATCCCGAGGATCGCGATGATGTCCTGCAGGCTCTTGTAGCGCTGCAGGATGCGCTGCACGCCGACGGCCACGTTGTAGTGCCGTTCGCCCAGGTACTGGGCGTCGAGGATCCGGCTCGAGCTGTCGAGCGGGTCGACGGCGGGATAGATGCCGAGCTCGGAGATGGCGCGCGAGAGCACCACCTGCGCGTCCAGGTGGGCAAAGGCGGTGGCCGGCGCCGGGTCGGTCAGGTCGTCGGCCGGCACGTAGATGGCCTGCACCGACGTGATCGAGCCCTTGTTGGTCGAGGTGATGCGCTCCTGGAGGTCGCCCATCTCGGTGGCGAGGGTCGGCTGGTAGCCGACGGCGCTCGGCATCCGGCCGAGGAGTGCGGAGACCTCGGAGCCCGCCTGGGTGAAGCGGAAGATGTTGTCGATGAACAGGAGCACGTCCTGCCCCTCGACGTCGCGGAAGTACTCCGCCACCGTGAGGCCCGACAGGCCGACGCGGAGCCGCGCACCCGGCGGCTCGTTCATCTGGCCGTAGATGAGCGCCACGTTGGGAAGGATCCCCGCCTCCTGGAACTCGAGGTAGAGGTCGTTCCCCTCGCGGGTGCGCTCGCCCACGCCGCAGAACACCGACTTGCCGCCGTGCCCCTTGGCGACATTGTTGATGAGCTCCTGGATGACGACCGTCTTGCCGACGCCGGCGCCGCCGAAGAGCCCGATCTTGCCGCCCTTCACGAACGGGGCGATCAGGTCGATGACCTTGATGCCGGTCTCGAAGACCTGGGTCTTGGCCTCGAGGTCGGTGAACTTCGGCGTCTCCCGGTGGATGGCCCACCGCTCGGCCGAGGCCGGGATCGGCGCGCCGCCGTCGACCGGGTCGCCGAGGACGTTGAGGATCCGGCCGAGGGGGACGTTGCCGACCGGCACCGAGATGGCGGCGCCGGTGTCGACCACCTTCATCCCGCGGACCACGCCGTCAGTGGTGCTCATCGCCACGGCGCGGACCTGGTTCTGGCCGATGTGCTGCTGCACCTCCGCCACCAGGCGCACCGGCACCGTGCCGGAGCGGTCCTCGAGGAGGAGGGCGTTGTAGATCTCAGGCAGGAGCCCCGGCTCGAATTCGACGTCGAGCACCGGGCCGATGACCTGGACGACCTTGCCGATGTTCTGCGTTGCAGTTGCCATCCGTCAGGATCCTTGGGTCTGATTGTGTATCGGCGGACGGGCGGATGGACGCAGGGTCGCTTCGACCGCCCGTGCGCTCATCGAGTCATCCGTCCACGCGCCTGTCCGTCCGTGCGTCATCCTTGCAACGCCGCCGCGCCGCCGACGATCTCGCTGATCTCCTGCGTGATCGCCGCCTGGCGCTGGCGGTTGTAGCTGCGGCGGAGGAGGTCGATGATCTCCCCCGCGTTGTCGGTCGCGTTCTTCATCGCCGTCCGCCGGGCGCCGTGCTCCGCCGCCGCGGTCTCCACCAGCCCGCGGTAGATGGCGTTCCGGACATACAGCGGGAGGAGCTCGCCCAGGATCTCGTCCGCCGAGGGACGGAGGATGTAGTCGGGGCGCGCACCTTTCGGTGCCGGGGCCGCGACCGGGAGGACCCGGAGCGTGGCCGGCGGCGTGCTGATGGCACTCCTGAACTGGGCGTAGACCAGGTCGACGCTAGCCAGCTCCCCCGCCTCGTACGCCGCGATGAGCGGGGCCACGAGCTCGGCGGCGTGGGCGGCGGTCGGCTTGTCGCCGATGTCCTGGCGCTGCGTGGCCAGCGGGCGACCGAGGTACTTGAAGAAGCCGATGCCCTTCCGGCCGACAGCATGGAGTTCGACCGTGTAGCCCTGGCCTTCGAGGTCCTCGATCCGCCGGCGCGCTTCCTTGATCAGGTTCGAGTTGAACCCGCCGGCAAGCCCGCGGTTCGACGTCACCAGGATCACCGCGGCGCGGGTCGGCCCGCCCTTGGCCGGCGGCGCCGGGCGCCGCAGCAGCGGGAACCGCTCGGCCAGCTCCGGGCCGTACAGGTCGGCGATGACCTGCGCCAGCGCCTCGGCGTACGGCCGGGCGCCCACCACGCGGTCCTGCGCCCGCTTCAGCTTGGACGTGGAGACGAGCTCCATCGTCCGCGTGATCTTGCGGATGTTCTGCGCGGACTTGATCCGGCCCTTGAGCGCCTTGCCCTTGGCCATCGTCAGGCCGGCCGGAAGGTGGGCTTGAAGCCGTCGACCGCCGCCTTGAGCTGGGCGGTGAGCTGGTCGTCGAGCGCCTTCTTGGTCCGGATCCCCTCGAGCACCTTCGGATGCGCCGAGTCGAGGTAGCCCAGGAAGTCCTGCTCCCACTGGCGGATGTGCTTCACGTCGACGTCGTCGAGGTGGCCGTTGGTCACGACCCAGATGATGGCCACCTGGCGCTCGACCGGCACCGGCTGGTACTGCGGCTGCTTCAGGATCTCCACCAGCCGCGCGCCGCGGGCGAGCTGCCGCTGGGTGGCGGGGTCGAGGTCGGAGCCGAACTGGGCGAACGCCTCGAGCTCGCGGTACTGCGCCAGCGAGAGCCGGAGCGGGCCGGCCACCTGCTTCATCGCCTTGATCTGCGCGTTGCCGCCGACGCGGCTCACGCTGATGCCGGCGTCCACCGCGGGACGGACGTTGGAGTAGAAGAGGTCGGTGATCAGGAAGATCTGGCCGTCGGTGATCGAGATGACGTTGGTCGGGATGTACGCCGAGACGTCGCCCGCCTGGGTCTCGATGATCGGGAGCGCCGTGAGCGAGCCGCCCGGCTTCTTGATGCGGGGGTCGTACTTCACGGTCTCCGCATTCTCCGAGATCTTGGCCGCGCGCTCCAGGAGCCGGCTGTGCAGGTAGAACACGTCGCCCGGGTACGCCTCGCGCCCCGGCGGACGCCGCAGGATGAGCGAGAGCTGCCGATAGGCGGCGGCCTGCTTGGACAGGTCGTCGTAGACGCAGAGGGTCGCCTTCCCCTCCTCGTACATGAAATACTCGGCGATGGCGCACCCGGCGTAGGGCGCGATGTACTGGAGCGGCGCCGGATCGGACGCCGAGGCCACCACGACCACGGTGTACTCGAGGGCGCCCGCCTGCCGGAGCTTCTCCACCACCGACGCGACCGTCGAGCGCTTCTGGCCGATGGCCACGTACACGCACACCACCCCGGCGCCCTTCTGGTTGATGATCGTGTCGATGGCGATGGCGGTCTTGCCGGTGCCGCGGTCGCCGATGATGAGCTCGCGCTGGCCGCGGCCGATCGGGATCATCGCGTCGATGGCCTTGATGCCGGTCTGCATCGGCTCCTTGACCGGCTGCCGCACGATGATGCCCGGGGCGATCATCTCCACCAGCCGGGTGCCGCTCGCCTTGATCGGCCCGCGCCCATCCACCGGGCGGCCGAGCGCGTCGACCACCCGGCCGAGCATCGCGGGACCGACCGGGACGTCGAGCACCTTGCCGGTGCAGCGGACCTCGTCGCCTTCCTTGAGCTTCAGGTAGTCGCCCATCACCGCGGCGCCGACGTTGTCCTCCTCGAGGTTGAGCACGAGCCCCGCGATCGTCTCGCCGGTCTCCCGCACCGTGAACTCGAGGAGCTCGCCCGCCATCGCGGCGCCGAGCCCGTAGATCCGCGCCACGCCGTCCTTCACTTCGAGGACGGTGCCCACGTCCCGCGCGTCGGTCGAGGCCAGGTCCGCCGCCTCGATCTCCTTCAGCAGGACATCCTTGAGTTCGCCGGGTCGCAGGGTCGCTTCGGTCGCCATAGGTCTCACGCCAGAGAGGAGTCGGTGCACTTCGGCTTCAGCTTGTGAAATTTATCACAATCGAGGCCAATGGCAAGTTTCGCCCGCCGGCGGAATGGCGGCAAGGGCGCCCGCCGGGGCCGGGCCTATGACTCGGGCCCCATTCCATATATCCTGTGGCATGTCGACCCCCCTCGCCGCCTACCCGCGCCACCTTTCCCGCGCCGCGGGAGACGCCGGCGCCCGCCTCATCGCGCGCCTCGAGCAGTGGGGCATGGGCGAGCCGGCCATCCTCACCACCCTCGCGGTGGGCGTGGGCATCCTCGCCGGCCTGTCGGTCCTCGCGTTCTACCGTTCCATCGACGTGGCCGCCGAGGTCATCGCCCGGATCGCCGACGTGCTCGAGATCCCAACGTCCATCGTCGCCGCCGCGTCGCTCGCCATCGGGCTCATCGTGGTGCGGCTGCTGGTGCGGTACGGCACCGGCAACTCCGAGGGCGAGAACATCCCCGACGCGATGCACGCCGTCGCCCGCCGCGGCGGTGTCCTCAACCTCCGCCCCGTCGCCATCAAGACGCTCGCCGCCGCCGTGACCCTCGGGAGCGGCGGCTCCCTCGGCGCCGAGGGCCCGGTCGCCGTGCTCGGCGCCGCCGTCGGGAGCCGCGCCGGCCGCTGGCTGCGCTTCCGCAAGGACCGCCTCCGGCTCCTGCTCAGCTGCGGCGCGGCAGCCGGGCTCTCGGCCGCATTCGGCGCCCCGATCGCGGGCGTGCTGTTCGTGCTCGAAAAGCTGGTCGGGAGCTTCCGGACCTCGGTCCTGGCGCCGATCGTGGTGGCAAGCGTCTCCGCCGCCGCGGTGACGCGCGTGGGCCTCGGCCGGGACCAGGTCATCCGCATCCCCACCGAGTATCACGTGGGCGGCGCCCGCGAGCTGGTGCTCTACTCCGCCGTCGGCCTGCTCGGCGGAGCGATCGGCGTCCTCTACGCCCGCGCCGCGTGGAAGGTCCCCGACTGGCTCCGCCCGCTGCCGCAGTGGCTCCGGATGATGGTGGCCGCGGTGCTCGTGGCGGTGGTGTCCACCCAGTTCTCGCCGGCGCTCTGGGGCCACGGGCACCAGGGGCTCGACCTGGCCCTCGTGGCCGACCGCACCGCCCTCGTGCTCTTCGCCCTCTGCTTCGCCAAGATCGCGGCCACCGCCCTCACCCTGGGCGGCGGCGGCGTGGGCGGCGTGTTCACCCCCGCGCTCGTGGTGGGCGGCACCTTCGGCGCGGCGGCCGGCGTGGCACTCGCCCACCTGGTACCGGGCTGGAACATCCAGCCGGTGGCCTTCGCGCTCGTCGGGATGGCGGCGGTGGTCGCCGCCGCCACCCACGCGCCGCTCACCGCCGTGTTCATGGTGCTCGAGATGAGCGGCGACTATGGGCTCATCCTCCCCATCCTCCTGGGCGGCGCGCTGGCCTACGTCGTGGCCAAGTCGCTCTACCGGGAGTCGATCTACACCGAGTGGCTGGCCCGCCGCGGCGAACACATCAGCCACGGCACCGACGAGTCGGTGCTGGCGGCACTCACCGTGGCCGACGCCTACCGCGCCGACGCGCTCGTGCTTCCCGCCACCGCCACGCTGGGGGAGGTGCTCGCCGACGTGCGCCAGTCCGGCCAGCTCGAATTCCCGGTGGTCGACGCCGCCAACACCGTCGTCGGGATGCTCACCTGGGAGGACTTGAAGCGCGCCCTGGCCGACGGGACCCGCGATGCGCTGGTGTCGGAACTCGCCGATCCGCCGCGGGACGGCGTCCGGCTGGACGACGACCTCCGCACCGCCCTCCGCGTCCTCCGCGAACGCGACGCGCAGCTCCTGCCGGTCCTCGACCCGGCCGTCCCACACCACCTGCGCGGCGTCATCGGCCGCAGCGAGATCTTCTCCGCGTACGAGCGCGCGGTGGAGGAGGGGGAGTAAGAAGTGAAGAGTGAAGAGTGAAAAGGAAGAAGTGAGAAGGAGGAAGGGAGAGCCAAGGAGTGAAGAAGGGAAGAGTGAAGAGTGAAAAGTGAAGAGGGCGATAGGTAACAGCGAAGAAGGAAGCTCAGAGCGGCAGGCGTAGGAAGTGAAACGGGGCCCCGGCGCTTCACCGGGACCCCCTTTTCACTTTTCACTTCTCCCTTTTCACTCTCTCCTCCCCTCCCTACACCCTGCTCCTCGTCTTCCCCCGGGCGAACGCCTCGAGGGCACCACGTGGGCCGAGCTGGCCCAGGCGCGCGGCGCCGACGCCGGTG
>DATIEF010000176.1:0-7255 GCA_035455865.1 Gemmatimonadales bacterium
CCCTCGAGCTTGATGTTGGCCTTGATGAACTCGACCGCGCGGTAGGCGCCGGTGGTCACGGCCTGGATCGAGGCGCCGGTGAACCAGTAGATCACCGCCCCGCCACAGATGAGGCCGAGGAGGAACGGCGCGTGCAGGATCGAGAGGTTCTGCATGAACTCGGGCTGGAGCCCGTGGGTAAGCGCCACGATGATCGAGAAGATCATAGTCGTGGCCCCGACCACGGCGGTGCCGATGAGCACCGGCTTGGCCGTGGCCTTGAAGGTGTTGCCGGCGCCGTCGTTCTCCTCGAGGTGGTGCTTGGCCTTCTCGAAGTCGACGTCGAAGCCGTAGCTCTGCTTGAGCTCGGCCTTGATGTTGGGGAGCGTCTCGATGACGGAGAGCTCGAACACCGACTGGGCGTTGTCGGTCACCGGGCCGTAGGAGTCGACGGCGATCGTGACCGGTCCCATGCCGAGGAAGCCGAACGCCACCAGACCGAAGGCGAAGACCGCGGGCGCCATCATGATGCCGGCCGGGAAGGAGCCGCTCACCAGGAAGCCGATGGCCATGAGCGCCAGCATCGTGATGCCGAGCCAGTAGGCGCTGAAGTTGCCCGCCACGAGCCCCGAGAGGATGTTGAGCGACGGCCCGCCCTCACGCGACGAGGTCACGACCTCGCGCACGTGCCGCGACTCGACCGAGGTGAACACCTTCACGAACTCGGGGATGATGGCGCCCGCGAGCGTGCCGCAGGTGATGACGGTGGAGAGCTCCCACCAGAGCGCGGTGTCGCCCTGGACCGACGGGATCATGAAGTACGACACCACGTAGGTGAACGCCACCGAGACGAGCGAGGTGAGCCACACCAGCGTGGTGAGCGGCGCCTCGTAATTCATCTTGTCGGCCGCCTGATACTTGGCCTTGGCGATGGCGGCGTTGATGAAGTACGAGAGCCCGGCCGAGATGATCATCATGATGCGCATCGCGAAGAGCCAGACCAGGAGCTGCACCTGGACCACCGCGTCCGGCACCGCCAGCAGGATGAACGTGATGAGCGCGACGCCGGTGACGCCGTAGGTCTCGAAGCCGTCGGCCGAGGGGCCGACCGAGTCGCCGGCGTTGTCGCCGGTGCAGTCGGCGATGACGCCGGGGTTCCGCGCGTCGTCTTCCTTGATGTTGAAGACGATCTTCATCAGGTCGGCGCCGATGTCGGCGATCTTGGTGAAGATGCCGCCCGCGATCCGGAGCGCCGCGGCGCCCAGCGACTCGCCGATGGCGAACCCGATGAAGCAGGGACCGGCGTACTCGCCCGGGATGAAGAGCAGGATGCCGAGCATCATCAGGAGCTCGACGCTGATCAGGAGCATCCCGATGCTCATCCCCGCCTTGAGCGGGATGTCATAGCAGGGGAAGGGCTTCCCCTTGAGGCTCGCGAACGCCGTGCGGCTGTTGGCGAACGTGTTGACCCGGATCCCGAACCAGGCCACGCCGTAGCTCCCGGCGATGCCGATGATGCTGAACACCAGGATGATCACGACCTGGGAGAGCGCGTAGTGCTGCAGCGCGCCGAAGTAGACCGCCACCACCGACCCGATGAAGAGCCAGAGCGCCATCAGGAACTTGCCCTGGGTGATCAGGTAGGTCTTGCAGGTCTCGTAGATGAGCTCGGAGATCTCGAGCATCGAGGCGTGCACCGGCAGGTGCTTCAGGTGCGAGTACATCCACAGCCCGAAGCCGAAGCCGAGGGCGCAGATGACCAGGCCCATCAGCAGCAGGTGGTGGCCGGTGAAGCCGCCCAGGAAGGTGATGGTGTTGAGGTCGGGCACCTTGAGGCTCGCCTCGCCGCCCGGGGCCGACTGGGCGTGGGCGGCGAGCGGAAGGGCCACGAGGGCGGCGAGCGCGGCGCCGATCCGGCGGGCGCGGGCGCGAACGTGCTCCAGCGACTTCATGGGCGTGCGTTTCTCCTGAAGTGACGGGGAAGCGTCCCCGTGCGGCCGGGCGGCGGCCCCGCCCGGTCGATGACTCAGTAGGCCCCCCGGAGCGCGTGCCCCGGGTCGGCCAGGGTGTGCACCGTGGCGAGGAAGCGCTTGGCCAGCTTGTCGGCCTCGCTCTCGCCCGGCTGGTCGGTCTCGACCGTGATCCGCGTGTAGTGCCCCCCCTCCGCCTCCACACCGATGCTGAAATGCCCGAGCGTCCCGGTGAACCGGCGGCGGCGGGCGCCCTCCTCGGCCGGCGTGAGCCGGGCGCCGAAGAAGGCCGTGGCCCGCGCCATCACGGTGTCGGGCGCGACCGAGGTGCGGTGGAAGTACTTCACTTCTGGTAGTACTCCATGCCGAGGTGGGTGATCGGATCCTCGCCCATCAGCCAGCGCAGCGTGTTCTTGAGCTTGGTCTGCTGGATGAAGAGGTCGTGCTCCGGATAGAGCCCCTTGGCCACCTGCGGGCTCTTGAAGTAGAAGGAGAGCCACTCCTGGATCCCCGACATCTCCGCGCGCTGGGCCAGGTCGAAGAAGAGCGCCAGGTCGAGCACCAGCGGCGCCGCCAGGATCGAGTCGCGGCAGAGGAAGTCGACCTTGATCTGCATCGGGTAGCCGAGCCACCCGAAGATGTCGATGTTGTCCCAGCCTTCCTTGTTGTCCCCCCGGGGCGGGTAATAGTTGATCCGCACCTTGTGGTACATCTTGGCGTAGAGCTGGGGATACATCTTCGGCTGGAGGATGTACTCGAGGACGCCGAGCTTCGACTCTTCCTTGGTCTTGAAGTTGTCGGGGTCGTCCAGCACCTCGCCGTCGCGGTTGCCGAGGATGTTGGTGGAGTACCACCCCGACACGCCGAGCATCCGCGCCTTGAACATCGGGGCGAGGACGGTCTTGATGAGGGTCTGGCCGGTCTTGAAGTCCTTGCCGCCGATCGGCACGCCCTTGTCGGCCGCCAGCTGCTCGAGCGCCGGGAAGTCGCACGAGAGGTTGGGGGCGCCGTTGGCGTACGGCACGCCCTCCATGATGGCGGCGTAGGCGTAGAGCATCGACGGGGCGATGGTCGGGTCGTTGGCGTCCATCGCCGCCTCGAACGCCGCCAGGCTCTGGTGCGCCGGCCCGGGCTGGAGGAACGCCTCGGTCGATGCGCACCAGACCATCACGAGGCGGTCGAGCTTGTGCCGGGCCTTGAAGTCGCGGATGTCCTGCCGGAGCTGCTCGGCCAGGTCGCGCTTGGTCTTCCCCTTCTTGACGTTCTTGCCCTCGAGGCGCTTGACGAACTGCTGGTCGAAGACGGCCGGCATCGGCACGATGGACTTGAGGAACGGCGCGATGGCCTCGATGTGGTCGTGGCGCTCCAGCACCCCGCAGTGCACGGCCGACTCGTACGCGTTGTCGGGCACCGGGTCCCAGGCCGTGAAGACCAGGTCGTCGAGCGCGGCGAGCGGCACGAAGTCCTTGATGAGCGGGGTCCGCCCCTCGGTCCGCTTCCCGAGGCGGATGGTCCCCATCTGGGTCAGCGACCCGATGGCCTGCGCCCGGCCGGTCCGCACCAGCTCCACGCCGGCGATGAACGTCGACGCGACGGCCCCGAGCCCCACGCACATCACGCCCAGCTTCCCCTTGGCCGGGGCGACCTGCTTCGCTGCCTTGCTCACTGCACGCGTCCTTTCCAATGCGCCGACGGGATCGGCGGGCTCACCCCACCCGCGCTCCCTCGGTCTGGCGATAGACGTAGACGAACCGCTGCACCACGGTGATGATCGACGCCAGCGTGAGCGCCCCGACGATGACCTCGAGCACCACCCCCGAGGGCCCCGCGCCCACCAGGAGCGACGGCACGCCGAGCCCCACGATCCGCTCCGCCCGTTGCGCGATCCCGACCTTGCAGTCGACCCCGATCCCCTCGGCCCGGGCCCGGGCGTACGACACCAGGAGCGAGCTCAGCACGCCGAGCATGCAGGCGAGCACCGCCAGCTCGCGCCAGGCGACGCCCGGGGCCGAGAGGAGGTAGATCGCGATCCCGATGAAGGTGGCGCCATCGCCCACCCGGTCGAGCGTCGAATCGTAGAAGGCGCCGAACTTGGTGGCCAGGTTCCCGGCCCGCGCCACCTGGCCGTCGAGCGTGTCGGCCACGCCGCTCAGCAGCAGCAGCGCCCCGCCCCAGCGGACCTGGCCCAGCGCGTAGCAGACGGCCGAGGCGATCACCACCCCCGTCCCGACGGACGTGATGGTGTTGGGCCGGATCCCGGAGCGAACGAGGACGTTCACCGCCGGGCGGACGGTCCCATAGTAGAGGCGTTCGGCGGCGGCTGGAACGAGCTTCAACGCTCGGGCATCCTCGGTGACCGGGAATGGCGCCCCGCCAGCGGCCCGGCGGAGCGCCAAAGGATAATCGCCAGAACAGCTTAGGGCAATTGTGCCTGCCCGGCCGGAGACCGCGCCGCGCAACGGTTTCCGGCCGCCGCTAAGGGGATGCTAATGCGCGGCCGCGGGGTAGAGCAGGAAGGGCGCCCGCCGACGGAGGAACGCCGCGCGCGCCGGCGCCCACCCCCGCACGATACGCCCCGCGCCCTCCCCCCGCTGCAGCGCCACCCGGAGGTCCCGCCCCCCGGCCAGGCGGTCGAACTGCGCGTCCGCAAACGTGAACTGGCCCGGATGCACCGCCCGGATGGCCGCCAGCAGGTACACGGCGGTGGCCGTCGGGTCGTACGTCGACCGGTCGGTGACCGTGAGCCGGATGCCCCGCAGGAGCGTGTCGGCGTACTTCCCGTCGCCGGGCCGTTCCGGCGTGAACGTGACCCCGCGGAACGCGACCCCCGGAAGCTTGGCCCCGCGCACCCGCGCCAGCACCCGGGCGGTGTCGAGCCACGGCGCCCCGACCTGCTCGAACGGCGCATCGCTCCCCCGCCCCACCGACAGGTCGGTCCCCTCGAAGAGGCAGAGTCCCGGATAATGGAAGAGGCTCTCCAGCGTCGGGAGGTTGGGGCTCGGCGGCACGAACGGCAGCCCGGTGGCATCGAACGGCTGGTCGCGTTGCCAGCCGCGCACCGGGATGACCGACAGGTCGGCGGTGAGCTTGAGGTCGGATCGGGCGAGCCGCGCCAGCTCGCCGAGCGTCATCCCCGGGCGCATCGGCACCGCGAGGAGGCCCACGTCCGAAGCGTAGGCGGTGTCGAGGACGTTCCCCTGCACCGGCCCGCCGATCGGGTCGGGGCGGTCAAGGATGACCACGGGCTTGTCGGCGCGCGCGGCGCCGCGCATCACGTCCACGGTGGTGGCGAGGTAGGTGAAGTACCGCGCGCCGGCGTCCTGCAGGTCGACCAGGATCACGTCGAGCCGGTCGAGCATCGAGGCGGTCGGTACCCGCGTGCGGCCATACAGGCTATAGATTGGGAGGCCGGTCGCCGAGTCGCGGGTGGAGGCGACCTCCTCACCCGGCGCGGCGGTGCCCCGGAACCCGTGTTCGGGGCTGAACAGGGCCACGAGGTCGATCCCGGCGGCACGGAGCCGCTCGACGTCACCGACACCGCGCGCGTCGACCCCAGCCTGGTTGGTCACGAGCCCCACCCGCCTCCCGCGGACGAGCGCGAGGCTGTCGGTCAGGAGCACGTCGACCCCCGGCGCGGCGGCCACCGGCGCCGGCGCCAGCGAGGGAGCGGACCGGGCGCACCCGCCCATCGCCGCGACCATCACGAACCCAACAACGAGCTTTCCGTGCATCAGATACGTGTCCTCGCGATCCTGGCCCTTGCGTCCGCCGCCTGCGCGGGGAACGTCGGGGCACCGGAGATCCCGCCGGCCGCCCCGGTCCTGCCGGAGCCGGTCGAGGTGAGCCCCGTGGCGCTGCCGCACGGGGGACGGGTGAACATCGATGCGTTGCTGGCCCAGCTGACGCCCCGGCAGAAGCTCGCCCAGCTGGTGATCCCGTGGGTCGCGGGGAACTACGAGGCTTTCGACGACTCGGCCCTGGCGCGCGCCGCGGGGTGGGTCGACTCCCTGCAGGTGGGCGGCATCATCGTCTCCACCGGCTCGCCGCTCGACGTCGCGGCCAAGCTCAACTACCTGCAGCGCCGGAGCCCGCTCCCGCTCCTCGTGGCCGCCGACCTCGAGAGCGGCACCGCCGGCCGCTTCCTCGGCGGCACCGCGTTCCCCACCAATATGGGCGTGGCCGCCACGGGCCGGGAGCTCGACGCGTACGAGATGGGCCGCATCACCGCCCTCGAAGGGCGCGCGGTCGGGATCGACCTGGCGCTGGCCCCGGTGGCCGACGTCAACAACAACCCCGCCAACCCGATCATCAACACCCGCTCCTTCGGCGAGGATGCCTCCCGCGTCGCGACCCTCGTCCGCGCCGAGGTCCGGGGGATGGAGGACCACGGCCTCCACGCGACCGCCAAGCACTTCCCCGGCCACGGTGACACCGGCACCGACAGCCACATCGCGCTGCCGGTCATCACCTCCGACTGGCGCCGGCTCGACACCCTGGAGCTCGTGCCGTTCCGCTCGGCCGTGGACGCGGGCGTCACCGCGGTGATGAGCGCGCACATCGCGCTCCCCGGGCTCGACAGCGGGGCCATCCGGCCGGCCACGCTCGATCCCCGCATCCTCACCGGGATCCTCCGCGATTCGCTCGGCTTCAAGGGCATCATCATCACCGACGCGCTCGACATGGGGGCGCTGGTGTCGACCTACGGCGCCGGCAAGGCGGCGGTCCTCGCCTTCCAGGCCGGCGCCGACCTGCTGCTCCAGCCCGCCGACCCGGCGGAGGCCCTCGCCGCGCTCGACCAGGCCTACGACGACCACCAGATCACCGATGAGCGCCTCGACCAGTCGGTGCGTCGGGTGCTGGCCCTCAAGGCCTCCCTCGGCCTCTTCCGCCGCCGGACGGTCGACCTGGAGGCGATCCCGTACGTGGTGGGCGACTCGGCCTTCCAGCGCGAGGCGCGTGACGTCTCGCAGCGCGCCGTCGTGCTCGTCAAGGACAGCGCCGGCATCGTGGACTCGCTCCGACGCGGGCACGGCCGGATCACGCTCGTGACCTACGGCGACGAGAACGCGCCCAATGTCGGCGTCCGCCTGGCGCAGGAACTTCGGGTGGCCGGGCACGCGGTCAACCAGTTCAAGCTCTGGGCGATGAGCGGCCCGGCCAGCTACGACTCGGCCCGGACGCTCATCGCCCGGAACGGCGACATCGTCTTCGCGGCATCGGTGCGCACGTCCGCGTGGCGCGGTACGCTGGCGCTCCCCGATGCCTGGGCCCAGCTGGTCGACAGCGTCTCCCGCACCCGGCCCACG
>DATIEF010000177.1:0-7154 GCA_035455865.1 Gemmatimonadales bacterium
AGACGTGAGACGTGAGACGTGAGACGTGAGACGTGAGACGTGAGACCGAAGATAAACCTTCACATATATGTCAGGGTCAAGCGCAATGTCCGGTACGACAAGGGCCCGATCGGGAGATTTCCGACCGGGCTCTTGGAGTTCACTCTCCGGCGATCACTGCTTCTGCGGCGCGCCCGCCGGCGGAGGTGGCGGGCTGCGACGCCACGTGCCCGGGCCGTTGGGGCCCGCGCCGGGGCCGCGTCCCTGCCAGCCACGACCGCCCATCCCGGGCGTGGGCCACGCCTCGACCTGCTTCCGCTGCGCGTCGGTCAGGATGGCGCGGGCCTTGGCGCCGGCCAGGATCCGCGCGAGCATCGCCTGGCCCATCGCGTCGTGGGCCGCGAGGAAGTGCTTCTTGATCGCCGCGGTGTCGGTGCCGCCCGCGTCCATCACTTCCTTGAGCTCGTCGTGGTGCATCTTGGCGCTCGCCATCAGGGACGAGTCGGTGGAGTGGGTGGCGTCCCGGAGCGCCGTGAGGTCCGAGATCTGGCGGGCCGTGAGCTTGAGCTCGCCGTTCTTGGCCAGCAGCCGCTCCGGGGAGTACTTCCCGGCGGGCATCATCCCGCCCATCATCCCCGCCATCATCTTCATATGGGCGGGATCCATCCTGCCGCCCCGCATCATCATCTTGCCACGCATCGAGCTGTCGGGACGCTGGGCCGAGGCCGGCACGGCCGCCACCAACGCGGCCAGGCCCAGCAAGTAGCGGATCTTCATATCCTGCTCCTTCGGTCGTACGGGTGGACCTCACCATCGGGGCACTGCCGAGGCATACGCATCGTCGGTCCGGCCCGTTGGACATTCCACGGGTTTGACGCCGGGCGGCGATCCCGCCAATCTCCAAGCGACCCTTACCTGAACGGACCTTATGGGAGCGACCGCCGCCGTCGCAGTCATCGTCCGCAAGGAACGTGAATTGGTCGACCACCTGCGCAGCGTCGGCGCGGTCTCCGCCGACACCGCACGCACCCTGACCCAGCTGGGCGCGGACCAGGGCCTGGCGTGGCGGCGCCTGGTGGAACACGCCGTCATCCGGTCCACTCCCGTCGGCACCTGGTACCTCGACGAGCCGTCCTGGATGGCGCTCCGCCGGATGCGGCGGCGCCTGGCATTCGTACTGGCGGCCATCGGCCTCATCGTGGCGCTGGGCGGGACGATCATGGCCCTGCTCGGCGGGCACCGCTGACCCACCGGGTCCGGTCGCTCACCTTTCTCGTCGCCGGCGGGCTGGCGGCGGTGCTGGTGCTGTGGATCTCCCGGCGCCCCTTGCCCGCCATCGCACCTGACTCGGTGTCCTACCTCGGCGCCGGCATGTCGCTGGCGCGCAACGGCGCGCTGCGGGTGCCGTTCAACGACTGGACGGACGCCGACAGCACCGCCGCGTTAACGGACTACGCGCCGGGCTACCCGATGGTGCTCGCCATCCCGATCGCCGCGGGCGTGGCACCGGCCACCGCCGCACGCTGGATCCAGGCGCTTGCGGCCGGCGCGGCGCTCGCGATCGCGCTGGCGCTCCTCGATGCGGTGGCGGGGTCGGTGGCGGCACTCCTCGGACTGCCGCTCCTGCTCCTCCTGCCGGCGCTCACCGACATCCATCTCTGGATCCTCTCTGAGCCGCTCTTCATCGCCGTCATGGTGGCCACCCTCACCACGATGGTGCGGCGCCCCGACCGCCCGCTCGCGTACGGCGCGCTGGCGGCGCTCGGCAACCTCGTGCGCTTTGCCGGGGTGGCGCTGGTCGGTGCCGCGGGGCTCTGGGCGATGGCACAGGCCGGTGAGCGGCGCCAGCGGATCACGCGGGGTGCCCTCGCTGCGGGGCCGGGCGTGCTGCTCCAGGCGTGGTGGTATCTCCGGAAGGTGTCGCCGGCCGGCGGCATCGGAGGGGCCGGCGTGTCAGGATTGGGCGGCACGTTGCGCCAGGGCGCGGCCACCATCGGCGCGTGGCTGGTGCCGGTCCACTTGAGCGGGCCGTGGCGCGCCATAGTGGTGGCGCTCGTCGCGCTGGCGCTCATCATCGTCGGGTGGAGGGTGCTGCGATCGACTGCGGAAGGCCCGAGGCGCCTGCTCCGCGCGGTGGCGGTCGTGGCCGTGTGCTACGTGGCAATGCTCCTCTTCGCCCGGATCCGGGTGGCGCCGGACGTGCCGTTCGACAGCAGGATCCTCGGCCCCATCATCGTGGCGCTGGCCATCGCGGCGGCGGCGGCACTCGCCGCCGGGTGGCGCGAACGTCCGGCGGCGGTCAGGGTCGTGATCCCGGCGATCGTCCTGGCCTGGAGCGTCGCCGCCGGCGCCTACGACGCATCTACCATCCGCCTGGCCCGCCGCTTCGGCCTCGGCTACGAGTCGCTCGAATGGCAGATGTCGCCGATCGCCGGGTGGCTGCGCGGCCCCGGGAGCGGGCGCACGATCTACACCAGCGACCCGGCGGGGACGTGGGCCATCATCCACCGCCCGAGCCGGTTCGTGCCGTCGTCCCTCTCGCCGGACACCGTGGCGCGGTTCGCGGCCGCGTTCGCCGCCCGTCCGTCGGCGCTCATCGCGCTCCCGCCCGAGCTCGCCCCCCAGGCCTCGGCCGATTCACTCGCCGCGCGGCTCGGTCTCGTCGCCGCGGCGCACACCGCCTTCGGCACGGTGTGGATCCGCCGCTGACCCGCCCACGGGCCGTGACCTGGCGGGCCCCAGGACCTTTGCCCAGTCGACCGCCATCAGGACGCCGAGGAGCGCCAACGACCCGAGCTGGAGCGCGATCGCGCCCGGGGAAGACAGCCGCTCGAGCAGGAGGTCGCCGAGGCGTTCCCGCGCGAACACCGCGCCGCCGGCGTAGATCGAATACGCCACCAGGCGCCCCACGAAGAACGCGGCGGCGAGCGGCCGGAGCGGTGCGGCCAGGAGACCGGCGGCCATGAACAGCTGGTTGGACGGGAGGGGAGACACGAGGAACAGGCCGAGGCCGATGAGGGCCCGGTGGGGGCGGGCGGTGACCGCGTCGCGGAGGGCTTCGAGGCTCGCGACGCGACGGGGAGAGAGTCGCGACCGGAAGGCGCCGGTGGCGAGGGCCAGGACCGACCGGCCGGCGGTGGCGCTCGCGGCGCCGATGGGAACGAGCAGCGCCGGGTGCAGCTGGAAGGACAGGGCAAGGAAGACCAGCAGCGCCCAGGTCGGCGGGCCGAAGGCGGGCATCAGGTTGACCGCGAAGATGATCAGCGCCGCGAGTGCGTAGTGCTCGACCGGGACGATGCACGGCTCCGGAACAGGTCCGGATGAACGAAAGACCGCCCCGCCCCGCCCCGCAAGACGGGGTCGGACGGTTGACGCCGCGCGTTCAGGCCTGCAATCTCCCTGTCGGCGTGGCCCCCCGCGCCGGTGACGGAGTGACAGTGGAACTGGGCGCTGAAGAACTGCGCGCACTGCTCGCGGCGTATCGGGAGGTCATGGACGGCTCATGGCCGACCCTCCACCCGGACATGGCGCGGAACGCCGCGCATTGGCCGGTGGCGTCCCGCGCCGACCTCCAGGCCGAGATCGCGGGCTACATCCGCGACGCCTCGCGCCCGACCTCCCGCGTCCGCGTGTTCTGGAAGCTGACCCCCGAGCTCGTCTTCGGCGGGGGCAACTCGCTGTTCGTCGCCGATGCGGGGCTGGGCGGACCGGAGGAGTTGCTGGGCCTCGACGACTTCGACCCCCGCCTCCCGTGGAGCCGCCAGGCCGCCAAGTACCGGGAGGACGACGAGGAGATCTACCACGGCCGGGCGCGGCTCGACATCATCGAGCGGCAGCAGTCGAGCGCCGGCATCACCTGGGTGCGGACCGGCAAGGCGCCGATCCGCACCTCCGCCGGCCCGATCGGGATCCTGGGGATGTACGAGATCCTCGAGCCCGACACCGGGCGCCGCCTCTTCACGGCGCAGCACCAGCGCGCCGTCGCGCGGCGCCGCTGATGCGATGGGGTCAGGCGTCCGCGGCGACCGGGCCCGTCGCGGCCGCGGATGCGGTGCGGCGCTCCGGCAACGCGACGACCAGCGCGACCGCGACCCCCGCGGCCAGGGCGATGGCGCATCCCGACGCCGCCGGCTTTATCACCATCACGAAGAGGATGCCGCTCGCCAGGCCGAGCTGGACGTGCGCGGCCGCCGAGAGGAGCCGGTCGCGGAGGCGGGCGGTGATGTCGGCGGGCAGCGCGTCCACCCCGGCGGTGGCCAGCGTCCGGCCGATCGCCTGCATGCGCGGCTTGAGGATCGTGAGCGAGACGACCATCATCAGGATCAGGCCGCCCGCCCCCCAATCCACCCAGGGGGTGCGCCAGGTATATGCCGTCTGCGTGAGCCACCCCCCGGTGGCAAAGAGCGCCAACGACAGGAGCGGCATCGCGGGGGCCGCGCGGCGGGTGAGCATCGCCGCGTCGAGCGCGGGCCCCGCGTGGGTGGCGGTGCGAAGCCGATGGTGGGCCAGGTGCAACAGCGTGGCGATGGAGAAAGCGGCGACCACGCTCGCCAGGTGGAGGAAGAGCACCAGATGATAGAGGTCGGCGGCGGAGGACATTCGGCCTCGGGCGGTGGATGGTCGGGGGCGGCCGCGGTCGCGGCCGGACCGCAAGATAACGTGGGGCGCACGCCATGATGGCGCGGCGGGCCATCGTGCTCGGCGCCACCGGCGCCGTGGGCTCCGCCCTCGTGCGGGAACTCCTGGCCGCGACCGACTGGATCGAGGTCACGGCGCTGGTGCGGCGCCCCACCGACCGATTCGACGCCCTCGAAGGGCGGTCGAAACTGATCCTCAAGGTCACGTCGATGGACCAGCTGGAGTCCGCAGCGGCCGCGGCCGGTCGCGGGTGCACGGTGGCCTTCTCGACCCTCGGCGTGGGGCAGCCGCGGAAGGTGACGCGCGAGGAGTTCTGGCGCGTGGACGTCGGCTATACCGCCATGTTCGCGCAGGGATGCCGTGCCGCCGGGATCCTGCACTTCTCCCTCCTCGGCGCGGTAGGCGCGGACCCGACGTCGAGGTCCTACTACCTCAAGACCAAGGGCCGCGCCGAGGAGGCCGTGAAGGCGCAGCGCTTCAAGCGCGCCAGTTTCTTCCGACCGAGCCTCCTGGTGACGCGGGAGATCCGCTACGGGCTGCAGGACCGGATCACCCAGGCGGTCTTCCCCCGGATCTCGCGCTTCCTGCCGGCCCGCTTCCACGAGATCCGGGTCGAGGACCTGGCCCGGGCGATGCGGCTCAACGCCGAGCGGCCGCCGACGGCGCCGGTGGAGGTGCTGGAGTACCCGCAGGTGGCCGCCCTGCTCGCGGCCCCCGCGCCGGGCGGGCCGGCGGCCTGACGCGCTCCCGCTGGCACGGCGTGCCGCCGCCCGATAGACTTGTCGTGGCACATCCGCCGACCGGCACCGCACTCCCGCCCCCGGAGCAGGTGCGTGAACCTCATCGCAGTCGCCACGATCCTCTCGGGCGCCACCAACCTCGCGCTGGCGTTCTCCTTCTTCTATGCCTGGCAGACGATCCTGCGCCGCCGGTATGTGGCCCTGCTCGCGGTCGCGGCCACGTTCGGCGTGGCGGAGCTCCTGCTGCAGCTGCCGCAGCACCTGGCGCAGGGCCGGGGGGCGGCCGCGGCGTACGTCGCCGCCGCCGCGGCCGGGAGCTTCGGCACCGTGGCGTGGGTGGGCGGGTGCTACGACTTCGTCCGGCGGCGGATCCCGTGGCTGACGTTGGGCGCCGCCTTCACGGCGCTGGTGGCCTGGAGCATCGTCGGCCCGCAGGTGACCGGTGGCTTCTTCGCGCGGGAGTCTCCCGACTCGCTGATCAAGGGCGCGCTCGGGATCTGGATCGCGGTGACGTTCTGGCGGGGGCCGGCCATCGGTGTCCGGGGCGTGCTGACGGCGCTCTTCGCGCTGCAGGGACTCCACCAGCTCGACTACCCGTTCCTCGCGGACAAGACCTGGGGCGTCATCGCGGGGCTCGCGATCTCGGATTTCCTGGGGATCACCATCTCCGTCTTCCTGCTGATCGTGGTCATCGAGGAGGCGCGCCGCGAGACCCTCGCCGCCAACGAATCGCTCCGCCGCGCCGAGGCGATGGCCGAGATGGGTGAGCTGGTGGGCGGCGTGGCACACGAGGTGCGGAATCCGCTGATGGCCATCTCCTCGGGGCTGCAGACCCTCGCGGTGGCCGAGCCCGAGGTTGCGGCGCGCCGCGCCGACATCTTCGACGACCTGAAGACCGCGGTGACCCGGCTGACCACGCTCACGCGGGACCTGCTGGTGTACGGCAAGCCGACCGACCCCGACCTCCAGCCCGATGACGCCGCGGCGGTGGTCCGGAGCGCCGTGGGCGCCTGCGCCCCGCTCGCCAGCGCGGCCGGGGTCCGCATCGCGGTCGACGCCGGCGACGCGGTGCCGCCGGCGGTCATGGATCGGGGCCGCCTGGTCCAGGTCTTCGTGAACCTGATCACCAACGCGGTGCAGCACTCCCCGGCTGGCGCGGAGGTCCGTGTCACGGTCCGCCAGCAGGGCGGCGGCAAGCGGGTCGAGTGCGAGGTCGCCGACTCGGGGCCCGGATTCCCGGACGACCTCCTCCCCCAGCTCTTCCACCCGTTCGCCAGCCGCCGGCCCGGCGGCACCGGGCTCGGCCTGGCCATCGTTCGCCGGCTGGTCGAGCAGCAGCACGGCAAGGTCGCGGCCCAGAATCGACCCGCCGGCGGGGCCTTCGTCCGCGTGACGCTCCCCGCCACCGGGCGTCAGGCCACCGCACGATCCGGGCGTTGACGATCTCGACGATGAGGATGCACCCGTGAAGATGACCCGCCGCGACATCCTGAAGGCCGGCGCGACGCTGTCGGCCGCCGCGATCACGCGTCCGGTCCTTGCGCGTGCCGTCAGCGGGGCGGCCCCGGAGGGGCCGCCCTCTGCGCGCGAACGCCTCCTCCTCGACGCCGGCTGGCGCTTCCACTTGGGCCATGCGGACGACCCGACCCGCGACTTCGGCTACGGCACCGGCGACCTCTTCGCCAAGGCTGGGGAGTTCTTCGGCCCATCCGCCACCGATTTCGACGACGGCGCGTGGTCGCGCGTGGACCTCCCGCACGACTGGGCGGTGGACCTCCCCTTCATCAACGACCCCGA
>DATIEF010000178.1:0-2493 GCA_035455865.1 Gemmatimonadales bacterium
GATGTCGGGGTCGAGCCCGCTGGCGGATGCGGTCAGAAGGTCGGCGGGAATGGGCGCCGGGTTGCCCGGATCGGCCGCGCGGAGCCGAGCGGCACGCGCCGCGATGGAGTCGTCGAGGACGGGGTTGGAGACGGCAAGATCGCTCCCCGAGGAGGCCTCGGCGTCATACGGGGTCGGTGTCGTGGCCGATGGGCGCCCCCAGAAGTGACCGACGTCGGTGAACGATTGCCCGATCAGCCGCGATCCGACCGGCCGGCCGTTGCGGAGCACGATGCTTCCGGCTGCGCGGCCCGAGAACAGGACGCTGGCTGCCAGGGTCACGGCGCCGGGGTAGAGGACCCCGGTGATCAAGGTCAGTCCGGCCAGGATGACGAGGGCGGGGCGCAGGTGCTGCTTCACAGGCCGCTCCTTACGCCAGGCCCAGCGCGGAAAGCGCCAGGTCGATGAGTTTGATGCCGACGAACGGCACGACCAGCCCGCCGAGCCCGTACACCAGCAGGTTCTGGCGGAGTACGGTCGCTGCGCCGAGCGCGCGGTACGTCACGCCGCGGAGTGCCAGCGGGATGAGGCCCACGATCACGACGGCATTGAAGATCACCGCCGACATCACGGCGCTCGCCGGCGACGCCAGGTGCATGACGTTGAGCGCACCGAGCGCGGGGTAGGTCGTGGCGAAGGCGGCCGGAATGATGGCGAAGTACTTCGCGACGTCGTTGGCGATGCTGAACGTGGTGAGCGACCCGCGGGTCATCAGCATCTGCTTCCCGGTCTCGACCACGGCGATGAGCTTGGTCGGGTCGGAGTCGAGGTCGACGAGGTTCCCGGCCTCCTTGGCAGCCTGGGTCCCCGAGTGCATCGCGACGGCCACGTCGGCCTGGGCCAGCGCCGGGGCGTCGTTGGTGCCGTCGCCCGTCATCGCGACAAGCCGCCCGCCGGCCTGGTACTCCCGGATGAGCGCCAGCTTCCGCTCCGGCGTGGCCTGCGCGATGAAGTCGTCGACCCCCGCCTCGGCGGCGATCGCCGCGGCGGTCACCGGGTTGTCGCCGGTCACCATCACGGTGCGGATCCCCATCCGCCGTAGGTCGGCAAAGCGCTCGCGGATCCCGCCCTTCACGATGTCCTTGAGCTGGACCACGCCGAGCACGTCGGCGCCCTCGGTCACCAGGAGCGGCGTGCCCCCTGACCGCGCCACCTCGTCCACGGCCGCAGTGACGGAGGCCGGCACGTCGCCCCCCTGGTCGCGGACCCAGGCGCCGACGGCCTCGGCGGCTCCCTTCCGGATCCGGCGTGCCGCCAGGTCCACGCCACTCATCCGGGTCTGCGCAGTGAAAGGCACGAAGGTGGCGCCGAGGGCGTGGACGTCGCGCTCCCGGATGCCGAACGCTTCCTTTGCCAGGACCACGATGCTCCGTCCTTCCGGCGTCTCGTCGGCGAGCGAGGCGAGCTGCGCCGCGTCGCCGAGCCGCTCGACCGTCACCCCGGGCGCGGGCAGGAACGCCGAGGCGCGCCGGTTCCCCAGCGTGATGGTCCCGGTCTTGTCGAGCAACAGCACGTCGACGTCGCCGGCCGCCTCCACGGCGCGACCGCTGGTGGCGATCACGTTCTTCTGGAGCATCCGGTCCATCCCTGCGATGCCGATGGCGGGGAGGAGGCCGCCGATGGTCGTCGGGATGAGGCACACCAGGAGCGCCACCAGCACCGTGATCGAGACCGGCGTGCCATGGCCGGTGACCCGCACCGCGTATTGGGAGAATGGGAGCAAGGTGGCCGTGGCCAGGAGGAAGACGATCGTGAGCCCGGCAAGGAGGATGTCGAGCGCGATCTCGTTCGGCGTCTTCTGGCGCCGGGCAGCCTCGATGAGCGAGATCATCCGGTCGAGGAACGAATGCCCCGGTTCCGCGGCCACCCGGATGACCAGCCAGTCGGAAAGCACCCGGGTGCCGCCGGTGACGGCGCTCCGATCGCCGCCGCTCTCCCGGATGACCGGCGCGCTCTCCCCGGTCACGGCGCTCTCGTCCACCGAGGCCACGCCTTCGATCACGTCACCGTCGACGGGGATCGTCTCGCCCGCCGACACGATCACGATGTCGCCGCGGTGGAGTTCCTCGGCGGACACCTCCTCGACGTCGCGGTGGTCCTCCGGGCGCCGGAGCCGTCGGGCCCGGAGTCCTTCGCGCGCCCGCCGCAGGGCCGCCGCCTGCGCCTGGCCGCGGCCCTCCGCCAGCGCCTCGGCGAAATTGGCGAACAGGACCGTGAGCCAGAGCCACGCCGAGATGGCGAGGGTGAATCCAGCAGGCGCATCGCCGCCGCCGCGGAGCGCGTCGATCCCGAGGATGGTGGTGAAGGCGCTCCCGACCTCGACCACGAACATCACCGGGTTCCGGAGCATCCGGCGCGGGTGGAGCTTGCGCACCGACTCCGCCATCGCGCGCCCGACCATCGTGGCGTCGAAGAGCGGGCTCGTGGCTTCGGGCGTGGTCATGGGCGGGGTCC
>DATIEF010000179.1:0-13090 GCA_035455865.1 Gemmatimonadales bacterium
AGTGCCTCGGCCTGCTCCCGGCCGCCGGCGGTACCCGGACCGTTTCCGCCTGCCAGGATGCGCCGGTCGCAGCCGCGGAATCGCTCGATGTCGCTTCAAGCCCTGCGGTCCACGCCGGCCAGGTCGCGTGGATGCGGGTCACTTCGCCGATCGGAGGCGTGCTGCCGGAAGGTGGCGATCTCGTCGTGGCCAGCGCCACGGGCCTCAGCGCCCCACGATCGGTGCGGCACTTCCCGTTCGTCGCGCCGAGCGGCCGGTATCAGTCGTCCGGCACCGACGTGCAGTGGCTCGATGACTCGACGCTCGCGTACGTCGGGGTCCAGATCAACTACAACTTCATCTCCCACGACACTTCCGTCGGCGGGGTCGAGGTCACGCTCATGCACCTCGCCGGCGCCAGCCCTGTCACGTCGGTGGCGGGCGGCACGTTCGGTGCGACCAGCCTGGCGGTGGGCCCACTGCGCGGCGAGCTCGATTTCACCCGCTCCGACTCCCGCATCTACAGCGTCCAGCTTCCCGATACCGTCCCGACGGTCGCGTTCGATTTCGGCGCGCTCGGCATCGCGGAGGACGTCCGGGTGGCGGGGGCCAGGATGCTCGCCGTGGTCGGTGATTCGGCCAACCGCGGCGGCACCATCTACCTCGTGGACGGCGGCGTGGCCACCGCCGTCACGCCCCCCGGCACGTATTGGCGCCATCCGTCGCTCCGGCCCGACGGACGGTTCTTTGCGGCCGAGCGATTCGACACGCTGACCGCGACGTATGACATCTACACGGATACCCTGCCGTGAGGCGGGTCACGATACCGCTGCTGGCGCTGCTGGCGGCGGCCGCGCCCCTCGCCGCACAGGGCACGGGCGCCATCTCGGGACGGGTGCACGACGTCATCTCGGGCCGGGGCCTGCACGGGGTCCTGATCCGCCTGGTCGGCGGCCCGTCGGTCCAGACCGACACCGATGGCACGTTCCGGATCCGCGAGGTGCACCCGGGCTACTGGACCATCACGGTGGCCGAGATCGGCTACAACCCGGTCACACGGGACAGCCTCCTCGTCCGCCCCGGCGAAGTGCTCCGCCTCGAGGTGGCGATGTCGTCCGCCGCCATACGGGTCGCCGACATCGGCATCACCGTGGCCAAGGACCGGCTCCTCGACCCTCTGGCCCCCGCCGCGACCCAGCGGATCACCGCTGCGGACCTGCACAACCTCCCGGTGAGCTCCCTCGACGACGCCCTGGCGGTCGCGGCCGGCGCGGTGGGCCAGAGCTATCGCGGCGGACGCGTCGGAGAACAGTCGTTCATCCTCGATGGCGTCGGGTTCAAGAACCAGCTCGATGCGTCCACCGGCGGGCTCGGCGTCAGGCTCCCGCCCGACCTCCTCACCGAGGCGTCGCTCGTCACCAACGGCTTCTCCGCCCGCTACGGGCAGGCGATCTCCGGGCTCGTCAACGTCGTCACCCGTGACGGCGGCGACCACTGGGAGGGCCGCACCGCCTACGAGACGGACCGCCCCTTCGGCAAGGGATGGGACTACGGCCTCGACCGCGCGGTGATCACCGCCGACGGCCCCCTTCCCGGCGGGATCCGCGTCCTCGGCGTGCTCGACGTGACCGGCCGGGTCGACGCCGACCCGGTCAACGCCCCGCCGCCCACCGATCCGCGCGATGCCGGATCGCAGAGCCCGGTCCTGCCGGGGAACAGCGGCGAGCAGTATGACGGAGCGATCAAGCTCTCGGTGCCGATCCTGGGCGCGCCGCTCCGGATCCTGCTGGTGCGGTCCGTCGAGCAGCGGCGGCTGCTGGACCCGGCGTTCAAGTACGACCTCAGCGGCTCGCCGGCGGAACGCGTGACCGGAACGCTCGTCAGCGCCCAGATCCAGAGGAGCCTCGGTTCGGGCGTCAACCCGCTCCTGCTCGACCTCCGGTTCGGCTATTTCGACCGCGACTTCCTCCGGGGCACGCCCACCGGCCCGGCCGACCTCGCCTTCGGCGGGTTCACCGGGCGGCCGCTGCACGTGATCGGCGAGGACCTCGCCCGCCGCCAGGACACGATCGCCGCCGCGGGCGCCATTCCCGGCTTCATCGGCCCCCAGTTCACCGACCAGAGCCCGTACGGCGTGCCCGCGTTCTTCCTCGGCGCCGGGTCCCGCGGCGACCTCGCGTGGAATCACTATCGCGAGGCGCGGGTGCAGGCCGACTTCACCGCCGGCGCCGGCCAGAACGTCGACTACTACTTCGGCGGCGAGGCGTCGTTCCAGCGGGTGCAGACCTTCCAGCGGGCCCTCGCCTACCTCCCCGTCGGCGACAGCGTGCCCAAGCCGAGCGCCGCCGACTTCTCGCCCATCGCGGCGGCCGCGTACACCGAGATGCAGGCCCGGATGCAGGACCTGGCGCTGACCGCCGGGATCCGCTACGACATCTTCGACGCCCGCACCTCCAACGCCACCCAGTCCCGCGGCGCCCACGGGTCGCTCAACCCGCGACTGGCGGTCTCGACGGTGCTGCACGGGGCGACGTTCGTGGCGAGCTGGGGCAGGTTCAGCCAGGCCCCCGACTACCAGTACCTGGTCGACGCGGCCTTCGACGACACGACCCGCACCGGCCGGTTCCGGGTCGGCAATCCCTCGCTGGGCTTCGAGCAGGCCACGCAATACGAGTTCAGCCTGCGGTCGCGCCCGTCCGACAGGGTCTCGCTCAAGGTCGGCGTGTACGTCAAGCGGCTCGACAAGCTCGTGGCCTCGGTCCCGTTCGGCCTCAACCCGGACTCGACGTTCTTCGGCAATCTCGACCACGGCAGCGTGCGCGGCCTGGAGGTCATCGCCGAGCGCGAGGTCGTCAACGGGCTCCGGCTGCGCGCCTCGTACACGCTGCAGGAGGCGATGGCCTCGGGTTCCGACGCCTTCCGCCTTCGCACCCTGTTCCTCGACCCCGTCACCGGCGACACCGTCCGCCCCGCCAGCGACGAGTTCCCGCTCGACTACGATCGCCGACACAACTTCACCGGCATCGTGGAATACCGCGCCCCCGAGCGCGCGGGCCCGACAGTGCTCGGGGCGTCGCTCCTCGGCGGCCTGAGCGCGGCGGCGATCCTGCGCTACCAGTCCGGCCTTCCCTACTCCCGCTACAGCGCCACCGGGGACACGCTCGTCGGCCCGCCCAACAGCTACCGCCTCCCCGACCAGACCAACGTCGACCTCCTCGTGCGCAAGCCGTTCCGGCTCCTGGGCCGCGACGGGAGCGTGTACTTCGACGCGCGCAACCTGTTCAACTCGCGGGACGTCGTGGCCGTCAATCGCGTCACCGGCACGCCGGGCGTATCCAACGCCACCATCACCGCGATGGCGACGGCCGCGTACAACGCCCATCCCGAGGCGATCCCCTATGAATCGCCGCGCTACCGCTCCTGGGCCGACCTCAACCACGACGGGCTGATCTCCGGACCCACCGAGCTGATGCCGCTCTACCTCGAGGCCGCCCGCGACTACACCCGGCCGCTCTTCACGTACGGCCCGCCCCGGCTCGTGCGGGTCGGGATGGAGCTCCGCTTCTAGGAGGCGCTCCCGGGCGCGCTCGCCACCGTCCGCCCCGCGCGGTACATTGCCGCCCCATGCGCGCCCGCGGCGTCCCCTATCTCCTGCAGGTCCTCGGCCTGGGCCTGGCGTACGTGGCCGGCGCGCGCCTCGGCCAGTTCACCGCCATCGCCCCGGGGAACGTCAGCGCCCTCTGGGCGCCGTCCGGCATCGCGGTCGCGGCCATCGCCCTGTTCGGCGTGCGGGTCTGGCCCGGCATCTGGCTCGGCTCGTTCGCCTACAACTTCGGGTTCTTCCACGGCGGCACCGCCATCGACCCTTCGGCGGCAATGGCCGTCGCGATCGGGATCGCGACCGGCAGCACGCTGATGGCCGTGGCGGGACGGTACGCCGTGCAGCTGCTCCAGGGGCCGGTGCCGACGGTCGATTCCCCGCGCGATGCCCTCCTCTGGACCCTGGTCGCAGGCTTCCTCGCCGCCACCATCAGCGCCACGGCCGGCACCACGATGCTCTCGCTGGGCGGCATCCTCCCCCTCCCGGCGATGGTGGTCTGGCGCACCTGGTGGCTCGGCGATGCCACCGGCGTCGTCCTGATCGCGCCGGTGGCCATCCTCTGGGCCCAGCACGGCGTGCTCCGGTTCCGGGCCGGGCAGGAGACGGAGACGCTGGTCGCGTCGGCGGCGTTCGCGGTCATCTGCTTCCTCGTCTTCGGCACCACCGCTCCGCGGACCTCCGCGCCGTACCTCCTGGCGGTGCCGGTCCTCTTCCTCTCCTACACCGCGCTCCGATTCGGGCGACGGATCACCGCCACCACGGCGCTCGTCCTCGCGGTTGTCGCCGGGGTGGCCACCGCGTCCGGCCGCGGGCCCCTGCACGCGCCCGAATACCCCGATGCGCTCGTGGAGCTCCAGGCCTTCCTGGCCTTCGGCGCGACGCTCGGCCTGACGCTCGCCGGCGCCGTGGTCCAGAGCCGGCTGACGCGGCACGAACCGGTACCGACACTGTCAGCGGAGACCGGCGCCTTTCCCATCGCCGAGCTCGTGTCGTTCCGGCGCCCCGAGGCGGCGCCACCGGCCGAGTCCGCGCCGCCGACGCCGGCGGCACCTGCCCTCGCCCCGCCCGCGCCCACCCCGGCCACCGACCTCGACGTCGTCCTCGCTGCGCTCCCCGAGCCGGTGTATGTGCTGACCCGCGAGACCCTGTCCGTGTCGCGCTGCAACCTGGCCTTTGCCCTGGCGCTCGGATTCCCGGATCGGGCCGCGGTGGAGGGACGCTCGCTCTTCGACCTCTTCCCGCCCGCCGTGGCGCTCGCGGCGGCCGACGAATCCCGCCGCGTGTTCCACACCGGCGAGGCCCGGGAGGTCCGCGAGCGGTGGACGGTGACCGACCCGGCATCCCCGGAGTTGCAGGTCAGCCGTACGCCGCTGCGCGACGCCGAGGGCGGTGTGGAGGCACTGCTCGCCCGCGCCCATCCGGTGCCGTCCTGACCCCGGCCGGCTCTCCGCACGCAACGAGGGGGCGGCGCCGATGCGCCGCCCCCTCGTCCGTCGGTGGCCCGCGGCGAGGCGTCAGGCCCGGGCGAGCATCCGCCGGATCGGGACCACCAGCAGGAACATGATGATCGCCGGCACGATGCAGAACGCCGCCACCGCCCCGAAGAGCTGCGGCACCGTCAGCGACCCGTACAGCCGGGTCACATTCCCGGCGATGAGGTTCCCGAGCGACGTGCCCAGGAACCACACGCCCATGATCATCCCCTTCACGCGATCGGGTGCGAGCTTGGTCATCGAGCTCAATCCCACCGGGCTCAGGCAGAGCTCGCCCACGGTGTGGAGCAGATACGTCAGCACGAGCCACATCGGGCTCACGAGCACGCCGCCCGCCGAGGCGCGCGCCGCGAACATCATCACCAGGAAGCCCAGGCCGGCGAAGAGGAGCCCGAAGCCGAACTTGGTCGGGCTCGAGGGGTCCCGCGTGCCGAGCTTGATCCAGATCCACGCGAAGACCGGCGCGAGCGCGATGATGCAGAGGGAGTTGACCGACTGGAGCCAGGTGGACGGAAAGGTCCAGCCGAAGATGCTGTTCCGCGTGTTCTGGAGCGCAAAGAGGTTGAGGGTCGAGGGCGCCTGCTCGAACGCCGCCCAGAAGATCGCCGAGGCGACGAAAAGCACCAGCACCACCACCAGTCGCTTCCGTTCTTCGCGGGTCCAGCTGCCCATCCCGAACAGCCAGACGAAGAACGCCACGACCAGGAACCCGAAGAGGTAGGGGAACTTGGCCGCGATGCCTTCCGCCGTCCATGCGCCGTCCCGCACCAGGAAGATGAGGCCGACCACCACCGCCACCGCGGCGATCACGCTGAGCCGCGCGATCCGCCACGCCGAACGCCCCTCGGCCGAATCGGGCGCCACGCTCGGCGCCGCCCCGGCCGTCCCCAGGTGCTTCCACCCCATCCGGAACTGGACGACGCCTGCCAGCATCCCGAGCGCGCCGACGCCGAATCCCCAGTGCCACGCGTTGACGGGGTTGAACCCCCACGAGGTGAGCAGCGACCGGAATCCCGGCGCCTGCGCCAGCCCGCCCACGATCAGCGGGGCGATGGTGGCGCCGAGGTTGATCCCCATGTAGAACACCGAGAATCCCGCGTCCCGCCGGAGGTCCTTCTCCGGGTAGAGCTCGCCGACGATCACGCTCACGTTCGGCTTGAGGAGCCCGGTGCCGAGGATGATGAGCCCGAGCCCGGGAAAGAGGAATGCGGCGCCGGGGATCGCGAGCGTGAGCTGGCCCAGCATGATCAGGATGCCGCCGTACAGCACCGCGCGCCGCAGGCCGATCAGCTTGTCGGCCACCCAGCCGCCGGGGAGCGAGAGCATGTACACCAGCGCGGCGTACATCCCGTAGATGGCGCCCGCCTTCCCCACGCTCCAGCCGAGCCCGCCGCTCTCGATGGCGGCGGTCATGTAGAGGATGACGACCGCACGGAGGCCGTAGAAGGAGAAGCGCTCCCACATCTCGGTCCCGAAGAGGGTCGCCAATCCGCGGGGATGCCCGAAGAAGGCAGTGTCGGACGAGTTCGACGCCACGCGATGCTCCTGGTTGTCGGTGAGGGTGAGTCGCGAGCGGTCCAGTATGGACGACCGCCCGTCCGGCCCCTGCTACTCCTTGCCGAGCTTCTTCTTGAGGGCGTGCAGCTGGAGGTCGGCGGCCTGGTCCCGCGCCGCGCGATCGGCCTGGTGCCGGAGCTGCTCGTGTTCGAGGTCGAGCTCGGGCCGGTCGGCCCCGGCCGCCTCGAGGCCACGCCACGCCGCTTCCACACTGGGCGTCATGCCGGAGGGGCCGAGCCCGCGCTGCGCCTCCCGCCACCGCTCCCCGAGCTCCGCGGCCTCCCGCTCCGCCAGCGCCACCTCGTCCCCCTGGACGGCGAGCTTCCGCTCGAGGACCGCCACGCGCTCCCGATGCCGGCCGGCGAATTCACCGGCCACCCGCACCGTCTCCGGATCGGGGATGGCCGCTGCAAGGGTGCCCCGGCGCTCCGCATCGGCGAGCTGCCGGCGCTCGTCCGCGAGCTCCCGCTCGGTGGCGTCCCGCGCTCGGCGCAGGTCGCCGAGGCCGACCTTGAGGTCGAGCAGCGCCTGCTGCAGCGCCGCCGCGGTCTCCCGCGGGGTCGGCGGCACGGTGGCCCCGTCGATCAGCCGGTCGAGCCGGTCGCGGAGACGCGCAAAGAATCCCACGGATGCGCCCGGGAAATGGGGGTGGAGGCGAGCCGCTCAAATGTCATTCCGCTGCGGGCGGCGCGTCAAGCACGGCCCGGCCGGGGCCCGGCGGAACGGTTATCTTTGGGCCGTTGACGCCTCCCGGGGAGCCTGATGCGCCGCACACTTCTCCTGCTCGTGGGACTCGCCGGATGCAGGCAACCGGCGGGCGGCAGCGTGACCTGCGGATTGGCGGCGATGTTCGGTCCCCTGGCGATCCTGAGCGAGTTCTCGACCCCGGGCCAGACCCTCGCCACGCCCCCGGGCTCCCTCCCCGGTAAGCTCCCGGTACGGCTCGTGGCCGGCCCGGCCCTCCCGGCCCTGGTGGGACGCGACCACGACCGCTGGGTGGTCGGCGTCGTCGGGGCTCCACCGGCAAAGTTCCACGCCGGGTACGGCGTCCTCGTGCAGGACACGGCCTACCGGGCGCTCGGCGTGGTGGTGTACGAAGGCGAGATCGTCCGCGGCGCCCCGGTCATCGGGTCGGTGGTGCTCGCCGATTCCACTGTGCCGCTGATCGGCATCTCGCTCCTGCCGACGAAGGTCGAGGATCCCCGCTGCCCCATCTTCCCGGACTCGACCCTTCGATGACACGGCGGATCGGTATCACGGGGCGCCTGCGGGACATCGACGGCCAGCGCCACGCCGGTGTCAACGCGGCGTACGTGTCCGCCGTCGCCGCCGCGGGCGGCCTTCCGCTCGTGCTCCCGCCGGCCGTCCCGGCGTCCTCCGCCGGCCAGCTGGCGGAGGCCCTCGACGGGCTGCTCATCTCCGGCGGCGCCGACATCGACCCGGCCCGCTATGGCGCTACCCCTCACCCGAAGCTCGGCCCGCTCGAGCCCGACCGGGATACGTTCGAGTTCGCGATGCTCGACGCCGCCCGGGCCCGCGGCCTGCCGGTGCTGGCCATCTGCCGCGGGATGCAGGTGGTGAACGTCGCCCTCGGCGGCACCCTCTGGCAGGACCTCCCGACCGAGCGCCCGGGCGGAGTCCACCACGACGGCACCTGGGCCCGCACCGCCCGGGTCCACACCATCGACGTCGTCGCCGGGAGCGCGCTCGCCCGGTCCGTCGGCGCGAGCTCGGTCACGGTCAATTCCTTCCATCATCAAGGAGTCCGGAGGCTGGCGCCGGGACTTGCACCGACGGCCACGGCACCGGACGGGCTCATCGAAGGGTTCGAATCCGCCGATGGTCCCTGGCTGGTGGGCGTGCAATGGCATCCAGAGGCCTTTCACGCCGAGGCCGACTCCCCGGATTCGCGGCTCTTCCAGGCCTTCGTGCGGGCCTGCACACCCAGGCCGGCCGGGGCGGCCGCGTGACCGACGCGCTCCGCACCGTCGCCGAATTCGCCCGTGAGCTCGCCGGCGTGGCCGATGCGCCGACCGTGGTGGCCCGCCTCGCGTCCCGCCTGCAAACCACGTTCGCCCCGGACGCCTGTGCGGTGGCGCTCACCCGCGGCGACTACGAGGCCGGCACCCCGCTCCACGCCGAGCCGCCGCCGGGCGAGCGCTTCCGCAACTTCCTGACCCTGGCGTTGCGGCGCGGCAGCCAGCATCTCTCCGCCGCCGAGGCCGAGGGCCGCCTCGGACTGGCCGCCGGCGACGCGCCGGCACCCGACCTCCTCATCGTCCCCATCACGACGGCAAGCGACCGGCTCGGCGCCCTCCTCGTCGGTGGCGTCGGCGCGCGCTGGACCTCCGCCGACCTGGCGCTCGCCGAGGCCCTTGCCGCCCAGGCCGGCGCCGCGCTCGCCGCCATTGGACGGATCCCCGCCGCGGAGGCGTGGGAGCGGGTGGCCGATGCGCTGTCGATCGCGCTCTGCATCGTGGACGGACGGGGCCGGGTCAAGGGTGCCAATCGGTCGTTCGCGCGCCTGATGCGGAGCACCCCGGCGGAGCTCCCCGGATGGCCCTGGCTGAGCCTGGTCCCGCCCGCCTGGGCGATGAGCCTGCGGGAACTCTTCGACGAGTCGAACGACGGTCGCCGCGAGGCCGAGCTCAAGGCTTCGGGCCGGACCCTGCTGGCCACCGCGTTCCCGCTCCCCGGCGGCACCAGCGGCGAGCACGTCCTCGTGCTCGATGACCAGACCGAACGCCGCCGCCTGCAGGACCAGTTGGTCCAGTCGGAGAAGCTTTCGGCCATCGGTCAGCTGATCGCCGGGGTGGCCCACGAACTCAACAATCCGCTCACGTCGGTGGTCGGGTTCGCGGATTTCCTGGCCGAGGCGCCGGACGTGCCGGCGGGGCTCCGCGAGCCGCTGTCGGTCATCCAGCAGGAAGCGACGCGCGCCTCGACCCTGGTGCGGAACCTGCTCCGCTTTGCCCGGCGCCACGAGCCCGAGCGCCGGCGCCAGCCGCTGCGCCCGATCCTCGAAGGGACGCTGGCGCTCCTGCGCGCCCAGTTCGTGGCGAGCGGCATCGAGATCCACGTCACCGGCGAGCCTGGCATCCCGGATGTCAATGTCGATGCGCCGCGGGTCCAGCAGATCTTCCTCAACCTCATCAACAACGCCGCGCAGTCCATCGGCACCACCGGCCGGCCCGGCACCATCACCATCCGGCTCCGACCCTGGCTCGATGGCGCGGCGGTCGACGTCCGCGACGACGGCCCCGGGATGACCGCGGAGGTCGCCGCCCAGGCGTTCGAGCCGTTCTTCAGCACCAAGCCCGAGGGCCAGGGCACCGGGCTCGGCCTTGCCATCAGCCAGGGCATCGCGAAGGAGCACGGCGGGCGGATCTCGCTCACCACCGCGCCCGGCGCCGGCGCCACGTTCACCGTCGAGTTCCCCGGCGATGGACGGCCCGTGGCGGAGGAACCTGCCGAGCCGGTGGTGCACGCGACCGCGGGCCCGCGGCGCATCCTCGTCATCGACGACGAGCCCCACATCCTCCACTATATGCGCGCGACGCTGGAGTCGTGGGGCCACAGCGTCGATACCGCCGACGATGGCGCCCGCGGGCTCGAACGGGCCCGGGCCACCGAGCCCGACCTCATCATCACCGACCTCCGGATGCCGCGGATGAGCGGCCGGGAGTTCTTCGAATCGCTCGCCGTGGTCCGGCCCGACCTGGCGGCGCGGGTGGCCTTCAGCACCGGCGACACGATCCGCGGCGACACGCTCGCCTTCCTGGAACGCCAGGGGCGCCCCGTGCTGCACAAGCCGTTCAGTCTTTCGGAGCTGCGCCGGCTCATCTCCGTCGCGGCGGCCTGACGGGCCGGGTTGGCCGGTCGACCGTTCACCTTGTATCGTTCTCCGAGACACCAGCCGGAATCACGATGATCTACGTGTGCGTGCCCTGCCATAACGAAGGCGACACCGTCGGCCTCCTCCTCTGGAAGGTCCGGCAGGTCTTCAGCGACTTCCCCCGGGAGTACCAGCTCCTCGTGGGCGACGACGCCTCGACCGACCAGACCGCGGAGGTGCTGGGACCGTACGCCAAGGTCCTGCCCCTCACCGTGGTGCGCCACCGGACGCGCCAGGGCTACGCCCGGACGGTGGAGGAACTGCTGCGGATGGCCACCGAACGCACCGACCGGCCGAAGCGCGACTACGCGGTCATCCTCCACGCCGACTTCACGCACGGCCCCGCCATCCTCCCGGACATCGTCAAGCGCCTCGACAGCGGCGCCGACATCGTGGTGGCCGAAGGTCAGCTCACCCCCGCCGGCGAGCCTTCGCGCGGGTACCGCCTGCTCCGCCGCTGGGGGCGCCTCCTCGTCCCCCGGGCCGCCCGCGTCCCCGGCGTGCGCGACCCGATCTCCGGCTGCATCGCGTTCCGGCTCATCGCGCTGACGAGTGCCATGCGCAGCTGGCCCGACGCCCTCCTCCGCGCCGACGGCTGGGCCGCCAACGCCGAGCTCATCGCCAAGGCGGCCCGCCATTCCCGCCGGGTGGACACCGTCTCCGCCACGGAGCGCCACGACCTGCGCCAGCGTCCCTCCCGGCTCGATCCGTGGACCGAGGCGCGGGCACTCTGGCGCCATCGCGCGGTGCTGCGCGACCTGCCGCCGCTCGAACGGCGTGGCCCCCGACTTGCGGAGGAAGCGCCGGCATGATCCTCCTCGCCATCCTCGCGGCGCTCCAGGCCGCGCCACACGTGCCCGCCGCCCCGGCGGACACCACCGCCCGCACCCTCGCCAGCTACCCCTTCCAGGTCGGTGAGGAATACCGCTACACGGCACGGCTGGGCGTGCTCACGATCGGCAGCGCGTCGATGGGCATTCCGCGGATCGACACCATCCGGAGCGCCCCCTCGTTCGTCTTCCGCTTCACGCTCAACGGGCACGCACTCTTCTTCACCGTCGACGACACGCTCACCTCGTGGACCGGCATCGCCGACTTCAAGAGCCGTCGGTTCCTGCAGAAGAACATGGAGGACGGCTCGCTGTGGCTCCGCGACCGCGCCATCTTCGCTGATTCCGGCTACTTCCGCACCCTCGGCGATTCCGGCCACACCCCCACGCCGGACGTGCCGCTCGACGACGCGGCGTTCTTCTATTTCGTGCGGACGATCCCGCTCGAGGTGGGCCAGACCTACACGTTCTCCCGGTACTTCGTCAAGGACCTGAACCCCATCACCGTCCGCGTGCTCAAGCGCGATAGCTGCGACCTTCCCGATGGGCGCCACCTCCAGTGCCTGGTCCTGGCGCCGGTGGTCAAGGCCAAGGGGATGTTCTCCGCCGAGGCGCAGGCGCGAGTGTACCTCACGGATGACCGGCTCCGGATCCCGGTGGAGATCCAGTCGCGCTTCCCGTTCGGGGTCATCATCCTCAAGCTGCACGACATGACGGTGCCTCCCACGCGGCCCGCGGCGGACTGAGCGTGGCCTACCGCGAAGCCGACCTCTCGAAGGTCCGTACGGTGCCGGTCGGCACCCGGCGCAACAAGGTGGAAGGCGCGTTGCTGGCCCATCCCCCCGCTGCGGACCATTCGTTCGCTGCCTTCCTCGACAGCCTCCCCGACATCCTCGCCGCCCGCGACCTCCGGACGGTCATTTCCCACGTGGCCGATGCGGCCCGCCGGAAGAAGGGGGTCGTCCTCCTCCTCGGCGGTCACGTGATGAAGGTCGGGATCGGCCCGCTCATCCGGGCCTGGCTCGATGCCGGGATCGTCTCCCACATCGCGATGAACGGCGCCGCCGCCATCCACGATTTCGAGCTCGCGGCATTCGGCGGCACCAGCGAAGACGTCGAGGCCGGCCTCGGAGACGGGACTTTCGGGATGGCGGAGGAGACCGGGGCGGAGATGAACGCGGCCATCTCAGCTGCGGCGTCCCGGGACCTCGGGCTCGGCGAGGGGCTGGCCGATGCGCTGGCCCAGCGCGCGACGCTCCCCGGCCGGGAGGTCTCCGTCCTCCTCGGCTGCCGCCAGCACGACGTGCCGGTGACGGTCCACGCCGCCATCGGCGCCGAGATCATCCACCAGCATCCGACCACCGACGGCGCGGCGCTGGGCGCCACCAGCCACCGTGACTTTCGGCGCTTGGCCGGGTCGCTGCCGGACCTGGATGGCGGGGGTGCGGTGCTCAACTGGGGGAGTGCGGTGGTGATGCCCGAGGTGTTCCTCAAGGCGCTCACGATCGCGCGGAACATCGGCGGGGGGCGGCCGCGGGACTTCCTGGCCGCCGACTTCGACATGCAACGGCACTACCGGCCGCGCGTGAACGTCGTGCAGCGCCCGACCAAGGCCGGCGGCATCGGCATCCAGCTCACCGGGCACCACGAACTGCTCCTGCCGATGCTGGTCTGGGGCGTGCTGGAACGGCTGAAGGTTTAGGCCTTAGCGCCCAGGGTATGTGAGGAGTACCTC